>NZ_JBSHMS010000013.1:225703-255509 GCF_053645575.1 Nocardia sp. NPDC055321 | reverse complement strand
GCCGGAGCCCGTACGGCTCCGGCGGCACCGCGGCGATCGGCGTCAGCGCTTGTGGCGCAGGCGGTACTCGACGGCGTAGGCGATCTTGCCGGGCTTGGCCTCGGCGTAGGGCACCGAGAGCTTGGCGAACTCGCCCTTGGTGGCGGCCTTTCCGTCGTTCCAGGCGGCGAGCACGCCGAGTTCACCGGCGGTCTTGCCCGCGGCGACGACCGTGCCCGCGCCGAGGGCGACCTGCTGCTCGGTCACCGTCTTGACCGCTGCCAGGTAGGCGGCGGGGTCGTTGCGGTTCCAGTCGCCGACCACGTTGGCGTCGCGCATCCATGCGCCCCAATAGAATTCCTGGAACGGGATGGTGCCCGCCTCGTAGCCGATGTCGCGCCCGAAGTACATGAGGCTGCGGTACTTGTCGTCGGCGAAATTGGCCAGCCCCAGCGCGCGCGGCAGCTGACCGACCTGGATGGGCTTGCCCGCCACGTCCTGCAGCCATACCCAGCCGTTCGCTCGCATGCGCTCCCAGAAGTCCTGGTGCGACAGCGCGCTCAGGTTGTCCAGAACCCGCAGGCGCACATGGGCGTTCGCGCCACCGTCCGGGGTCTCGAGGAACGAGGTCAGGGTGTGATGCCCGTCGGTCAGATACGCCTGCCCGCCGGGGCCGATCACGACCGTCTTCATGGGCGCGATGCTGTCGGCGGTCTCCTGCCCGACCGCGATCTCGCACTGGAACGAGGAGGCGTCGCTCAGCTTCGCGCCGGCCGCGGCGGACGCGGCCACGCCCTGGCCGTTGGCCTCGCACCAGTCGTCGAACTTCTTGTTGATCACGTCCTTGCCGAGCGTGTACCGGCCCAGCTTGTAGTAGACCTCGTCGTACCCGAGCGAGGGCTGCGTGGGCAGCACATCGCCGATCCGCACGTCCAGCAGATCCCCGGCCTTGGCGCACCCGTAGTTCGAGCCGCCGAGTCCGCCCGATCCGGTGGAGACGCTCTCACAGGCGGCGGCCGCGGCCTCGCCCGGCGCGACCCAGCTCACCGCGCTCGTCAACGCCACGACCGCGCCGGCGACCGCCGCCGCCCACCTGGTCCGCCCACGTGTGGAACTGCTCATCGAAACCTCACATCCTGCTGAACACACAAACCGCATCACCCTGACCACGGCACGTGACGGGTCGGCGAGCCGCGCGCGGCCGGATGCTGTTCCGCGAGCCAACAATTGGTGAACAAGCGCTCACTCGGGATTTCGTGCGCCGCCCTGTCCGGGTCCATCCGGGAGTGGCTGTTCTCTCCGGCGAGCGCCCGCGCGAATCAGGCCTCGACGGTGACCTCGAGTACCTCGAACGCGGAGTCCAGCACCACCGCCGGCCAGTAGCCGTCCAGGAAGTGCTCGCCGCAGCTGTCGTCCAGGTGCAGCACGATCGTGCCGTCGGTTCGCGCCGCGACGGTGACCACCCGCAGGTCCGCCGCCGCCTCCTCGAGTTCTTGCGGGGTCGGTTCCCCGAATGCGTGGGCGACCGCGTCCGAGGCGACCCGCCTCAGCGTCGGCAGCGCCCCGACGGCGCCCGCGAGCACCGGCAGCAACGCGCGTGCCCGGTCGTGGTCGGGTGTCTCGAGCATCAGCTCCAGCTGGTCGCTCGCGCCCGGCGCCCGGCCCTCGTACCAGTCATGTTGTAGCACTTGCCCGTCGGCGAGCCGGGTGTGTGCGCGCTCGAACACCCCCAGCTGCGGGTGTGTGATGGGCGTCGGCGAATCGGTCATGGTCCCACCGTATCGATCGTCCGTCGTGGCGTTGACCCTCCCGTCGCTGGAGGGCCGATACTCGCCCCATGGACACACTGGACTTCAAGAAGCAGTACCGCGAGCTGTACGCCGCACGCCCGGAGCCGGTGCTGCTGACCGTGCCGGAGCTGCCCTACCTGATGATCGACGGGCAAGGCGATCCGGACGGCCCCGAGTACGCGGCGGCGGTGAGCGCCCTGTACTCGGTCGCCTACGGGGTTCGCGCCCTGCTGAAGTCGGCGGCCACGGTGATCTATTCCGTACCCCCGCTCTCCGGCCAGTGGGACGGCGGCCCGAGCGCGGACAGGTCGGACTGGACGTGGACGATGATGCTGCAGCAACCACCGCAGGCGACACCGGAGGTGGTGGCGGAGGCGTTCACGGTGACCGGGAAGAAGAAGCCGGAGCTCCCCGTGGATCAGGTGCGCTGGGAGTCCTTCGCCGAAGGCGAGTGCGGCCAGATCCTGCACGTAGGCCCCTACGCGACCGAGCCCCCGACCCGCGATCGGCTGATGGATTTCCTTGCCGCACAGGGCAGGACGATCGCCGGCAGGCACCACGAGATCTACCTCTCGGCTCCGGGCCGGGTCGCACCGGAGCGGTTGAAGACCCTCATCCGCTACCCGGTGCGGGCCGCCTGAGTCGGGTTGTCCCCGTATTTCCGTGCACGATCGGGCTCATCCGGCGGGATTCCGCCACGGGAACGCCGAAGGGGCACGAAAAATCGAACCCCGACGGATCGCACCCAGACCCCTACCGAATTCAATAGCTTCCTGCGCGCCGCTCGGACAGGATGTGCGGATGTATTCGGAGGACGAGCTCGATCGAATCGCTCGAGATCAGGACCGGTCAGCGACATTCGACCTGATACGCGAGCTGACCGATACCGCTGCCGGCGAACCGATCGCCGGGAAGATCGGCCACGCACTCGGTTGGTCGGGAGACCCGCGAGCGGTCCCGGCGCTCATAGCGATCGGCCGGGATCGCACCCGCCCGGACACGGTGCGGCAGGCGGCGTTGCAGGTGCTGTCGGACGCGGCGTCGGTACCCGGCACCGGTGAGCTGCGCGAGTGGTGGGCGTCCGGGGATGACCTGGTGCGCGCGTTCATCATCCGAGAGGCCACCCACGACGAGGCCGATCTGATCGAACCGGTGGCCCGCGACCCGAACCACGTGCTCCACCGCGACGCGATCATCGGACTCCAGTTCGGCTTCGAGGAGCCGCGCTGGCAGGAGTACAAGATCGCTGGGCTGGCGCATCCCGATCCGGCCGTCCGGCGGACCGCCGCCGACTCACTGCTGTGGGACGAGCCGGTTGCCGCCGAACCCGGCCTGCATCGGGCCGCGGCCGATGACGACGAAGCCGTCGCGTGCGCGGCGATCGACACGTTGCGCTACTACCCCAGCCGGGCGACGCTGCGGTTGCTCGACGAGATCGGGCAGGGCGAAGGCGAGCGTGCGGTGATGGCCGGGGACGCCAAGGATTACCTGCTTGCCGGTTTCGAGTCCGAACGGTCGTCCCTGGCAGGGTGGATCGAGCCGGTCGTGGACCTGCTCGGGAACGGAGATGTCGAACCGGATCCGTGGTCCCCCGGGCCACCCCCGATCAAGTTGCCCGTGCCACCCGCGGCCGAAGTCATCGGCATGTTCTCCGATCCAGATGGTTCGTGGGCGCCGAAATTCGCGATGCTGCGAGGCCGCGATTGGAGTGGGGTGCGAGCCTCCGATCGCCCCGGCCTGGCGGCCTACCTGGCCACACACCCGGACTCGGCGGTGCGAGCCGAATGTTGTGCCGCCCTGGCGAACTGGCACGCGACCGACCGTTTGCTCGAGCTGGCCCGTGACCGGAACGCAGGCGTCCGCAAGTCCGCCGTCTACTACCTGCGCTACGTGCCGGCTTCCCGCGAGGTCGCCGCGTTCACCTGGAATCTGGTCGAGTCCGGTGCGGTCGCCGGGACGGCCGGCTACGAGGCATTGGCCACCTGTGCCGTCCACACGCCGCCCGGTGCGCTCGACGAACGGCTGATCGCACTGGCGCGCACCGATCTTCGCGAAGCGATTCGCCTCGAAGCCATCAAACAGCTCGGCGATCGCATAGAGCCGCTGCTCTACCTACTGGCCGAGCCGCCCCTACTGACCTGGGGAGTCCACGTCCTTCTGGTGGAGGCCTGCGGAAAGGCCGGATTGCGGATCCCCGGCCGGCGACAGTTACGGAACGTCGACAACCTGTATCTCGCGGCCGCCCTCGGCCGGTGATTCACGGCAACCGGGGCGAGGGCCGACCCACCGCACGCGGGAGTCGACGCCGCCACATCGCGTTTCACACAGATGGGCCCCGACCGGATTGCGAGCACAATGCCCTCGTATCACGCTGTGGCGAAACCATTTTCGAGGTAGCCGGTGTGACCCGAGTGCCGAGCCGCCCGCGCGGCCGCCACCCGCCGGGCCAGCAACGCGGGCAACCGCTCCGCCGCCTCGCCTTCATCGCACCAGGCCCAGCTGCGCAGCTCCGCCTCCTGCAGCGCGATCGCCGCGGTCTGCTCCACGCCCAGCACGCCCCCGTCGTACAGAAACATCACCCCGTCGGTGGGATACCGCCCCGGCGGCACCCAGTCCACCACCAGCAGCCTCCCCACCGGAACGACCAGCCCCAGCTCCTCCCCCACCTCCCGGACGACCGCCGCCAACGGCGATTCATCGGCCTCGACAACCCCACCGGGCAGTTCCCAATGCTCCTTGTACGTAGGCTCGACCAGCAGCACCCGGTCCCCCTCGTCCACGAACACCGCCCCCGCCCCCATCCGCTTCCGCGGCAACCCAGCGATGTACTCGTGTCTATCGGACTCCATGGGCCACAACACTATCCAGCGCTTCGCACCGCCACGGCCGATATCGGACACGGCCCTCGCTACACACTCGCGACGGCGGTGACGCTCCGGGGAGTGACCGCCAGCAGTACCCGTGGGCGACCGGGATGCCCGGGCGCCGCCAGCGCCTCCCCGGGCGGACCGATGTACTTGCGCCGAATACGGCTGGTCCACAGGCCATCCTGGTCGACGGACACCACCGCGTCACCCGTCACACGTATCTGCCTGTTCGGCCGCTGACCGTCCGAACGCAGCTCGCCCTCGGTGTCGATGACGAGCCCGACCCGGGGGTTACGGGCGATTCGACGCACATGCGGACGGCCGGCGAAGCTGGTCAGGTAGAAGGTTCCCTCCGCCCACACGAACCAGATCGGCGTGACGTGCGGATATCCCTCCTCGTCGATCGTCGCCAGATGAGCGACGGTATCGAGGTCCAGGAGAGCGTCGAGCTCCGCCTGATCGAGTGAACGCATGAGACCTCGGCTTTCCAGCTGGTGTGCACGTATTCGGCTCCAACAGCGCTCGCGCGCCGTATGTTTCGCAACGTCCGCGCGGGAACATCGACTGGAGTGACCGAATCGTGAAGGAAGTGTCGGGATCCTTCGCGGATCTCGTGGGGAAACCGGGTGGCGGGGTGGGCGTGTGACAGCGTGGCCGGGTGGAGACGGCGAGAACCTTTGGGGAGCAACTTCATCCGGTGGGGCGGCGGTGGTCGGCGTGGGTGATACCGCTGTACCCGATCGGCGGGGTCGGGGCCGCGTGGATCACCTATGACCGGATGGTCGGGAGCGTTATCGACTGTGTGCACGACCTCGACGGCGGGTCGGCCTTCTGGCTGCTGTTTCTCGGGGCCTCGGGGCTCGTCGCGATGGTGACCATCGCACTGGTGGCCGGGATGATCGCCGTCGGCTCGAACCGGCTGCTGCGCACGTCGCCGGCCTGGGAGAGATTCAGCGAGGCCGTCCCGATACTGGTGACCGTTGCGGGGTTCGCGTTGATCGTGTTGACCGGCATATTGCTGCTGAACGAGGCGACGTTGCCCGCCGACTACTGTGCGCGATTCGATCAGATCCGATACTGACCGGCGCTCGATACAAAACGACGGACCGGCTTTCGGATCATCCGAAAGCCGGTCCGGGGCGACCATCGAGTGTGGAAAGCGACTACTGCACGCGTTCCCAGCCCGGGCGGGTCTTGTGGGTGCCGATCGTCGCCTCGTCTCGGCTGCGGTAGACGATGTAGGGGCGGGTCAGGTAGCCGACGGGGGCCGAGAACACGTGCACCAGGCGGCTGAAGGGCCAGAAGGCGAACAGGGCGCAGGCCGACAGCACGTGGAGCTGGAAACCCAAGGGGGCGTTCACCATAAGCTCGGGTTCCGGCTGGAAATAGAAGATCGACCGGAACCACGGGGAGACATCCTCGCGGTAGTTGTGCGGATTGCCGGTCAGGTTGCCGTAGAGGGTGGCGCCCAGCCCCAGGGCCAGGGTCAGGCCCAGCAGCACGTACATGATCTTGTCGTTGCGGGTGGTCGCGGAGAAGACCGGGCCGACCGTGCGCCGGCGGTAGATCAGGATCAGCAGGCCGGCCACCGTCGCGACGCCCGCCACGACGCCCAGGCTGTAGGACGCCGTGTGATACATGTGCTCGCTGATGCCGATCTTCTCGGTCCAGGACTCCGGAATCACCAGGCCCACAACGTGTCCCAGGAACACGAACACGATCCCGTAGTGGAACAGCGGGCTGCCCAATCGCAGCAGCCGGTTCTCGTAGATCTGCGAGGACCTGGTGGTCCACCCGAACTTGTCGTAGCGGTAGCGCCAGACGAGCCCCACCACGCAGATGCCGAGCGCGGCGTACGGCACAGCGACCCACAGCAGAACATCCTTGGCGCTCAGGTTCATCGACGGCCTCCGATCACTTGCGGCATGTAGGTGGGTGGCGCGAAGGGCTCCAGGCCGACGTCCTCACCGGGCGGCCCCTCGGCGATGAGCCGGGCGATGGCCTCCTGCTCGTCACCGCGCAACGGCTTCAGCGTCGCCGACAGCGAATCGAGCGCCCCGGCCCACGGCGACTCGGCCTCGCGCAGCGCCCGGCGCATGACCTCGATCCCGGCCCGATGCTCCTCGAGCAGCTCCTGCCCAGGAACCGGGTACGCGGAAGCGAATTCGAGCACCACGGCCAGATGATCGGACAGCTCCCCGTCCTCGAGCAGCAGCCCCGAGGCCCGGTACAGCTGCTTGAACCGCAGCAGCGCCATCCCGCGCTTGCGGGTGTCCCCGTACAGGAACCACGTGAGGTACGGGCTGAACCGCTTGCGATGGTCGAAGGTGTCCACGAACTCGATCGCCAGCTCCACCGGATCGGTGTTCTCCAGATGATTCAGCAGCGGCCGCAACGGCGCGCCGATCCCCGCCGGCAGCGTGGCCGCCGCCCGGCGCAGCATCGGCAGTGCGTCCAGCACACTCTCGTCGGGATAGGCGAGCAACAGCGATTGCACCTGAAACGCGCCCGCCCGCACGGACTCCGGCACCTTCACCGGCGATGCCTCCCGCCCTCGTCGCTCGGCATGAGTCCTTCGGGTGTACCGCGCCCGTCCCAGTTCAACAGGTTCACCCGACCGCTGCCCTCGACCCCGGCGTACGAGTCCGCGGTCTGCCGGTCCTGCAGCATCCGGAAGTTCTCCACCGCGATGGGCGTCGGCTGCCCCGAACTCTCGCCGAACGGCCCCGAGGTGATCATGCCCGGCCCGCCGTCGTAGTCCAGACTGCAGTCGGTCGCCAGTTCCTCGAGCCCGTGCGCCTGCTCGGCGTGCGCGGACGGAATGATGTACCGCTCTTCGTATTTGGCGATGGCGAGGAGCCGGTACATGTCGTACATCTCCTGCTCGCTCATCCCGACCCGCTCGGCGATCTCCGGCCGCGACTCGCGCCCGAGATTGATGTCGCGCATATAGCTGCGCATGGCGGCGAGCTTGCGCAGCACGTCGTTCACCGGTTCGGGATCCCCGGCGGTGAACAACTCCGCCAGGTACTCCACCGGAATCCGCAGCGCCTCGATGGCCGCGAACAGATTGCCGTGATCCTCCGCGTCGTGCCCGGTATCGCGCAGCGCGTCCACCACCGGCGACAGCGGCGGGATGTACCAGACCATCGGCACCGTGCGGTATTCCGGATGCAACGGCAACGCCACCCGGTACTTGCGGATCAGCGCGTACACCGGGGAATCCTGCGCCGCCCGCACCCAGTCGCGCGGCATGCCCGCCCGCTCGCAGGCCGCGATCACCTGCGGATCGAAGGGATCCAGAAACGCATCGCGTTGCGCGGCATAGAGATCCTTCTCGTCGGGCGTGGCCGCCACCTGCGCGACGGTGTCGGCGTCGTACAGCATGACCCCGATGTACCGCAGCCGCCCGACGCAGGTTTCCGCGCACACCGTCGGCAGCCCGACCTCGAGCCGCGGGAAGCAGAACGTACATTTCTCGGCCTTGCCCGTGCGGTGATTGAAGAACACCTTCTTGTACGGGCAGCCCGAGACGCACATCCGCCAGCCGCGGCACCGATCCTGATCGACCAGGACGATGCCGTCCTCTTCCCGCTTGTAGATCGCCCCCGACGGGCACGAGGCCGCGCATGCCGGATTGAGGCAGTGCTCGCAGATCCGCGGCAGATAGAACATGAAGGTCTGATCGAACTCGAACTTCACCTTGTCCCCGACCTTCTTCAGGATCGGATCGGACTGCGCGAGTTCGGGTGCGCCACCGAGATTGTCGTCCCAGTTGGCCGACCAGGTGATCTTCGTGTCCTTACCGCTGATCAGCGACCTGGGCCGCGCCACCGGGGTGTTCTGCTGCACCGGCGCGGTCGTGAGCGTCTCGTAGTCGTAGGTCCACGGCTCGTAGTAGTCGGCCAGCTCGGGCAGGATCGGATTGTCGAAGATGGTGAACAGCTTGTGCATCCGCCCGCCGCCGCGCAGCTTCAACCGGCCCTTGTGATCCAGCGACCACCCGCCGCGCCACTTGTCCTGATCCTCGTACGTGCGCGGATACCCCTGTCCGGGACGGGTTTCCACATTGTTGAACCACACGTACTCCACGCCCGCGCGATTGGTCCACGTCTGCTTGCACGTGACCGAGCAGGTGTGGCACCCGATGCATTTATCGAGGTTCATCACCATTGCCATCTGTGCCATGGGCTTCATCGGTAGCGAACCTCCTGGCTGCGACGGCGGATGACCGTCACTTCGTCGCGCTGGTTACCGGTCGGGCCGAGATAGTTGAAGGCGAACGAGAGCTGCGCGTAGCCGCCGATGAGATGGGTCGGCTTGATGAGCAGGCGGGTCAGCGAATTGTGAATGCCGCCGCGCTTTCCCGAGGTTTCCGCGAGCGGGACGTCGATGAGCCGATCCTGCGCGTGATGCATGTACACCGTGCCTTCGGGCATGCGGTGCGAGACCACCGCGCGGGCCACCACCACGCCGTTGCGGTTGACCGCCTCGATCCAGTCGTTGTCCGAGATCGAGAGTTTCGCGGCGTCCAGGTTCGACATCCAGATGGTCGGACCACCGCGCGAGAGGCTCAGCATGAACAGGTTGTCCTGGTACTCCGAGTGAATCGACCACTTGGAGTGCGGGGTCAGATACCGCAGGGTCAAACCCTGCGCGTCCTGCGACCCCAGCGGCGGTTCGGCGAACAGCGCGGTCATGTTCAGCGGCGGCCGGTACACCGGCAGCCCCTCCCCGACCTCCTGCATCCAATCGTGGTCCAGGTAGAAGTGTTGCCGCCCGGTGAGCGTGTGCCAGGGCTTGTGCCGCTCCACGTTCAGCGTGAACGGCGAGTACCGCCGGCCCCCGCTCTCCGACCCCGACCACTCCGGGGAGGTGATGACCGGAACCGGCGCGCGCTGGGTGTCCGCGAAGGTGACCTGCTTGCCCTCGTGCTCGGCGGCCAGATCGGCGAGCGCGGTGCCGGTGCGCTGTTCCAGGGTGCGGAAGCCCTGGGTCGCCAGGTGCCCGTTGGTGGTGCCCGAGAGCGCCAGAATCGCCTCGCAGGCGTCGACATCGCGCGCGAGCGAGGGCCGCCCGTCGGCCGGGCCGCCGTGCACGATGCCGTTGTGCCTGCCGAGATAGTCGATCTCGCGCTCGACCCGGTAGGTGATGCCCTTGGTGGTCGCGCCGAGCGTGTCCAGGAGCGGGCCGATGGCGCGCATCTTGGCGTGGACCGCGGGGTAATCGCGTTCGACGACCGTCAGCCGCGGCATGGTCACGCCCGGAATCGGTTCGCACTCACCGGCTTTCCAGTCCCGGACCACACCGTGCGGAGTGGCCATCTGGTCGGGGGTGTCGTGCAGCAGCGGGGTGGCGACCAGATCCTTGCGCACGCCCAGGTGCCGGGCGGCCTGCCTGCTGAACTCTTTGCCGATGGTCATGAACGCGTCCCAGTCCGTGCGCGTCTGCCACGGCGGGGCGATGGCCGGACTGAAGGAGTGCACGAACGGGTGCATGTCCGTCGAGGACAGGTCGTGTTTCTCGTACCAGGTGGCCGCGGGCAACACCACGTCGGAGAACATGGTGGTGCTGGTCATCCGGAAGTCCAGGGTGAGCAGCAGATCGAGCTTGCCGGTCGGGGCCTGATCGCGCCAGCGCACCTCGACGGGCCGCGAACCCGACGGAGCCTCCTCCGCGCGCAGCGAGGAGTCCGCGCCCAGCAGGTGCTTGAGGAAGTACTCGTTGCCCTTGGCCGAGGAACCCAGCAGGTTCGAACGCCAGATGGTCAGCACCCGCGGGAAATTCTGCGGATCGTCCGGGTCCTCGCAGGCGAAACCCAATTCCCCCGACTTCAGCTGCGCCACAATGTGATCGGCGGGCGCGACCCCGGCGGCCTCGGCCTCGTCCACCAGATCGAGCGGATTACGGTCGAAGGTCGGGAACGAGGGCATCCACCCCATCCGCGCGGTCTGCGCGAGCAGATCCGCGGTGGAGCGCCCGGTGAATTTGCCGTTGCCCGCGGTGGTGGTGAGCGCGTCGGCGCTGAACGGGTCGTAGCGGAACTGATCGGTGTGCAGGTACCAGTACGCGGTCTGGATCATCTGGCGCGGCGGGCGCGTCCAGTCCAGGGCGTTGGCGACCTGCGCCCAGCCGGTGACCGGACGGCACTTCTCCTGTCCGACATAGTGTGCCCAGCCGCCGCCGTTCACGCCCTGACAGCCGGTGAGGGTGGTCAGCACCAGGAACGTGCGGTAGATGGTGTCGGAGTGGAACCAGTGGTTGGTGCCGGCGCCGAGGATGATCATCGACCGGCCGCGCGATTCGGCTGCGTTGGTGGCGAATTCGCGTCCGATGCGGGCGGCGACCTCGGGTGCGACGCCGGTGATCGCCTCCTGCCAGGCGGGGGTGCCGGGCTGGGTGGCATCGTCGTAGCCGGTGGGCCATTCCCCCGGCAACCCCGGGCGGTGCACGCCGTACTGCGCGAGCATGAGATCGAAGACGGTCGTGACCAGATGCCCGCCGACCGTGCGCACCGGGACCCCGCGCCGCAGCTCCGCCGCCGAGCCGTCGCCGGTGTCGAAGCGCGGCAGGGTCACCGGCACCGACCGCTCGCCGTCCATACTCAGCAGTGGCTCGACGTCGCCGAGTTGCAGATTCCACTTACCCGCGCCCTCGTCGCCGTAGCGGAAGCCCAGGGAACCGTTGGGCAGCACCGGTTTTCCGGCGCCGTCCAGGAAGATGGTCTTGAACGCCGCGTTGGGTTCGCCCGCGAACTCGGGCAGGTCGGCTGCGGTCAGGAACTTGCCGGGGCGGAAGCCGTTCGCGGTCTCCTCGACCCGGATCAGGAACGGCAGATCGGTGTAGCGGCGCACGTACTGCTGGAAATACGGCACCTGCTGCTCGATGAAGAACTCGCGCAGCAGCACGTGTCCCATGGCGAAGGCCAGCGCACCGTCGGTGCCCGGATGCGGGGCGACCCATTCGTCGGCGAACTTGACGCTGTCGGCGTAGTCCGGGGCGATGGAGACGACCTTCTGCCCGCGGTAGCGCGCCTCGGCCATCCAGTGCGCGTCCGGGGTGCGGGTCACCGGAACGTTGGAGCCCCACATGATGAGATAGCCCGCGTCCCACCAGTCCCCGGATTCGGGCACGTCGGTCTGGTCGCCGAACACCTGCGGCGAGGCCACCGGCAGATCGGCGTAGAAGTCGTAGAACGAGAGCATGGCCCCGCCGATCAGGGACATGAACCGCGAGCCCGCCGCGAAGGAGGTCATGGACATGGCCGGAATCGGCGAGAACCCGGCGATGCGGTCCGGCCCGAACCGCTTGACCGTGTGCACGTGTGCCGCCGCGATCAACTCGACCGCCTCGTCCCAGCTCGCGCGGACCAGGCCGCCGCGCCCGCGCACGCTCTTGTAGCGGCGCGAGAGCTCGGGGTCCGACACGATCGATTCCCAGGCGAGCACCGGATCACCGAAGCGCTTCTTGGCCTCTCGGTACATCTCCAGCAACACACCCCGGACGTACGGGTAGCGCACCCGGGTCGGCGAGTAGGTGTACCAGGAGAAGGCCGCGCCGCGCGGGCAGCCGCGGGGTTCGTACTCGGGGCGGTCGGGTCCGGTCGAGGGGTAGTCGGTCGCCTGGGTCTCCCAGGTGATGATGCCGTCCTTGACGAAAACCTTCCATGAGCAGGAGCCGGTGCAGTTGACCCCGTGCGTCGAGCGCACCACCTTGTCGTGCGACCAGCGGTCGCGGTAGAAGTCGTCGGCCTCGCGCCCGCCGTGGAGGTACTCGCTGCGCAGGTCCGGCGACATCTCGGTGCGCGTGAAGAATCTCCTGGACTTGATGAGAGCCTCGGTCAGTTCGCCGTCCAGCGCATAACCGCTGTTCCGCGCCATCGAACCCGCCTTCCCACGATGACCGCCGACGTCACCGCCGCACGATCGGCCACTCGAGCACACGACTAGGCAGACCGTACCGGCAAATATTCGGCAATCAGGGAATTTCGGGTCGACCGAGGGTCGGTGGCGTACCTCGTCGAATCAGTTCGAGACCGGCTCTGCCACGCCGCGTTCCACGCGGGCGGCGGCCACCAACTCGCTCGCGCCGACCAGGATCGTCAGCAGCCCCACCGTGACGGCGAACGCGGTGTCGGACCGGAACGGCCCCACCGCGACGACCATGCCCGCCGCCGCGGTCGCCAGCCCCACGCCTTCCTGCACGCCCGAGCCGACGTACTCGTTCGACCAGGCCGCGACGATCGCCAGCACGACGCCCCGGATCATCCACCCCATGCCGATCCACAGCGCCAGCAGCAGCACCCACTGCCCGCTGTCGAAGCACCAGATGGCCAGCAGCAGCGCGACCGCGCCGCTGAGCGCCTCGATCACCTTGAGCCCGGTCGGGATCTGCGCGCCGAAGGCCACGATGAACTGTGCCGCGGCCGACCCGAGCAGAATCAACGCGGCCAGCACCCCCATGGCCACCTCGGACTTGTTGGGCCACACCGTGAGTGCCACCCCCGTGGCGATGGTGCAGATCCCACTGATGATCAGCGCTTGCCAAGCCCAGTCGGCAAACACGGCGGTACGCCCCTCGATCCGATTGGTGGGCATAGATCAATGGTATGACCGATTAGTCCAGTTGGTCGGAGGTCCGGGAATCCCGCACGTCGGTCGGCGGGCCCGCGGCGTGTCACCGCGATCCGTCCGCATCCGCGACCGTCCGCAGCGACCTGAGCGTCACGACGGTGAGTGCGGCCGTGATCGCCGCGCACACTAGCGCGGTGAGGTTGAGGCCGTTGGTGAATGCCTCCCGGGCCGCGGCGAGAACGGCGTCGCCGAGGATCGGCGGCAGGTTCGCCGCGGCGGCGTCGGCCGCCGCGAGCGAATCCACCACTTCCGCAGGCACGTTCGGCAGCGCGGCCGAGGACATCTCGGACCGGTACACCGTGGCCCCGGCGACGCCGAGCACGGCGATACCGGCGGCGACACCGAACTCCATACCGGTCTCGGACATGGCGGCCGCCGAACCCGCTCGCTCCGGCGGGGTGGTTCCGATGACCAGATCGGTGCCGAGCACCATGAGGGGGCTGATACCGGCGTACACCAGGACGAAACCCGTTATCAGCAGCGGCAGGCCGCCGACGGCGTCGACGAACGCGAGGGTCAGATAGCCGGATGTCGCCAGCGCCAGCGCGGCGGCGATGACGACTCGCGGTGTCGTCCTGCGCACGATGATCGGTGTCAGCGTCGACGCGAGAATCAGCGCGCCGGCGGGCGGCAGCAAACAGAGTCCCGCCGCCAGCGGCGTCAGGCCGCGCACCAACTGCAGGTACTGCGTGATGAACAGATAGCTGCCGCCGACGGTTCCGAGGCCGAAGAGCAGAATCAGCAGTGCCGCACGGAAAGTCGGGTCGGCGAACAACCGCAGCTCCAGCAGTGGAGACACGAGTGCGCGTTGCCTGCGCACGAACGCCACGCCGAATCCGGCGCCGACCAGGATCGACACCGCGGGCACGACGGACAACCCGGTTTCGGCCGCCTTCTTGATGCCGAAGATGAGGGGCAGGATCGTCAGCAGACTCAGCAGCACACTGGGCACGTCGATGCCACCGGCGTCGGCATCGCGATACTCCGGCAGCAGTATCGGCGCCGTGACAAGCAGTAGCGCCATGATCGGCACGGCGAGCAGGAACACCGAACCCCACCAGAACGACTCGAGCATGAGCCCCCCGATGATCGGGCCCACGGCCATACCGGCGGACATGCAGGTCGCCCATACTCCGATGGCCATCGTGCGCTGACCGGCGTCGCGGAACATATTGCTGATCAACGCGAGTGTGGACGGCATCAAGGTCGCACCCGTGATCCCCAGCAGCGCGCGAGCGAGGATCAGCAGCAGCGGGCTGGTGGCGAAGGCTGCGAGTACCGACGCCGCGGCGAACCCGCTCGCGCCGAGCATCAGGAGTCTGCGCCTGCCGACGCGATCACCGACCGTGCCCATGGTGATCAGGAAACCCGCGATCATGAAGCCGTAGATGTCGGCGATCCACAGCAGTTCGATTCCGGTGGGCCGCAGATCCGCCGTCAGGTGCGGTACGGCCAGATAGAGGACGGTGACGTCCATAGCGAGCAACAGAGTGGGCAGCGTGAGCACCGCGAGGCCGAGCCATTCGCGAAGGCCCGCTGCGGATTCGACCGTTCGGTGGCCGGACAGGGACTGGGAATCGGACATGCCGCTACGCTAAAGTCTCACATCAATGTGAGAGTCAAGTAGTCGCGGAGGTGCGGTGCGGATCGGGGCATTGCAGCGGCGCACCGGGGTGAGCCCGCGCCTGCTGCGCTACTACGAGGAACAGGGACTGCTGCACCCGTACCGGCACCCGTCGGGATATCGCGAATACACCGAATCCGACGTCGACACCGTGCTCAACATCCGCAACCTGCTCGCCGCCGGGCTGTCCACGACGACGATCGCCGACCTGCTCCCCTGCATGTCCACCGGCGACGGACAGCTCATCGCGGACTGCCCGGAGCTGCTGGTCGATCTCTATCGCGAACGTGACCGCATCACCGCGAACATTCGTGACCTGGAGACGGCTCGCAACGCCCTCGACACGGTAATCGCTACCGCGCCAATCGAAGTCGTGAACGCGGTCGAGCGGTCGAGCGCCTGACCGCGCGCGCGGACGATCGAACCGGCCATGCCGATCAGGTGGTGGGATCGGCGAGGAAGTGGACGACCTCCCAGAGGTGTCCATCCGGGTCCGCGAAATATCCCGCGTAGATTCCCCACGGGCGTTCCAGGGGTGCGCGGACGATCGTGCCGCCCGCCTCCTGTGCTCGCCGCAGTGCCTCGTCGACCGCGTCGCGGCTGTCGACGAAGTAGCCCAGGCTCATCGGCGAACCCGCGATCCGGTCGAGGGCGACGCCGGCGTCCTTCGCGAGGTCGGACCGCGAATAGAGCGACAGGATCAGGCCGTTCGGCAGCGTGAACATCGCGACCGCGCCACCCGGATTGTCTTGGTCGCCTTCGTATTCGGTGCCGATGATGCCGGGGGACGTCAGTCCCAGACCCGCGCGGTAGAAGTTCAGCGAACGCGCCAGATCCGCTACGCCGAGGGTGATGGCGCCGATGTTGGCTGTCATGTGCGGTTCCTCCATCCGACTGTCGGGATTGCTGTCAACCAGGAAACGCCGGGCACGACCGGAAGTCTTGAACATATCGGACGTGCGGTCGTGCCCACCCTCGGGTGATCGACCGCGCGGTCGATCACCGGTCGAACTACTGATCCGCCCCGAGACTCGCCTTGGCCGTCTCGTAGTCCCCGGTCGGCGCGGCCTCGTCCTTGGTATAGATGAGGTGCAGCACGCCCGTGGTGAAGGTCGCCGAGGAGAGCAGTTTCAACGGCAGCGTGGTGTCGCGATCCTCGAACAGCCGCAGCCCCTTGCCCACCACGATCGGATGCACCAGCAGGTGCAGCTCGTCCAGCAGCCCGAACTCGAGCAGCTGACGAACAACCGAGACCGAGCCGCTCATGGCGATGTCGCCGCCGGGCTCGTTCTTGAGCGCGGTCACCGCCTCCCGGAGGTCACCCTTCAGCACCTCGGAGTTCCGCCAGGTGAGTTCCAGATCCTGGTGCGTGACAACGATTTTGCGGGCATCACCGAACGACTTGGCCATGGCCGCGTCCTCGCCCCCCGCGTGCTCGCGCTCCGGCCACGCCGCCGCGAACCCCTCGTAGGTCTCCCGCCCGAGCAGCAGGGTGTCGGCGGTCCCCATCTGCGCGCCGACCGCCGCCCCCATCTCGTCGTTGAAGTACGGAAAGTGCCAGTCCTGCGGGTCCGCGACGACGCCGTCGACGGCTGCGAACAGTCCAGCGGTGATCTTCCTCATTGCCAGCTCCTGGGTCGGTTGTTCCTGTGTTGCCTGATCTGACGAACCGGCGCGCGAAAACTCATCGGTCCCCGTGCCGGCTCGTGCCGGAGCTGGTGAACGCCGAGGGGCTCGGGGAGGAACCCCGCTACACGGCGGTGCGGAGTTAGGATTGCCTAATTCGCATCCGGATCGGGAGGACCTTTGTCGAAATACGTTGCCGCCTTTGACCATTTGATCCACTGGGTCGATGACATCGACGCTGCTATGGCGTCCTACGAGGCCCTCGGGCTGCCGACGCACGCGGCCCTCACCATGCCCGGGTTTCGCAACGGCGCCTGGTCCGTCGACGACGAGCGCTACGTCGAACTCGCGGTGGTCGACGACTGGGAGGCGGTGGGGAGCTCCAAGTACGCGGGGAGTCTGGAGATCCTCCGGCCCGCGATCGAGGCGCTGCCCGGGCCCGGGCTCTTGACGTTCGCCGTCGACGTGCCGGACGCGCGGGCCGTCGCGGCCCGGCTGCGCGCGGACGGCCGCGACGTGGACGACATCGAGGTGCGGTTCGAAGACCGCAACGTGGGGTTCGTCGAAGTGTTCGTACGTGACGCGCCTTCCCACTTCCCGTTCTTCATCACCTACGACCCGCCGCGCGCCGAGCTCGCCCGCATGCGCGCCGAGCACCGCGCGGCCGCCGGAATCTCCTCCGACGGCCGCTCCGATCTGGTCGCCCTCCTCGTTCGCAGTCCCGAGCCCGAAGCCGAGGCGAAGCTGCTCGCGGACTTCACCGGCGGCACCGCGGACGGAACGACCGTGGCCCTTCCCGGCGCTGAAGTTCGTTTCGAGAAGGGCTCTCCCGCCGGCCTTTACGGAATCGTGGTGCGGGGGCTCGGCCGACCTGCGGAAGTGTTCGAGGTAGCTGGGATGACCATCGCCGTCGAGAGCTGACGCGGGCCCGACGACTGCGGGGATCGACCGATTGCGGCGGTAGCGCGGCGACCCGTCAACGTGGGCGCCCGCGCTCAGGCGAGGCGGTCGAGGTGTACGCAGGTGCGACGCCGCAATCCCCTCTGCCGCGAGGCTTGCCGCCACCTCTATCAGGACGGTTCCGGAGTGACCGCCGTCCCCGGTCGCAGGCGAGTCAGCACATCCAGTAGTAGTTCGAGGGCGGTTGGGTTGCCGTCCAGGGTGATTCGGCCACCGGTCACCGCCGCCGCGAGATCGAGGTCGCCGCGTGTGAGGTCGATGATCGCGGCGAGGTCTGTGGTGAGGGTGGCGTCCGCCGCGCCGGCGGGGACGCCCGGGGTGACGATCGCGTCGCCGTCGCGCAGGTCCAGGCGCGCGGTGGAATCCTCGATGTGGAACTGATACGTGGCGTACTTGCCCGCGATGGCGGCCGGGTCGATCAGCTCGGCCAGGAACACCAGGGTCCACTCCGCGCGGTAGATCTCGGCCGGTTCGCGGGTGTGTTCGAGCTGATGGCGCATTCCCCAGATCGCCAGTGGCACAAGGGCCCGGGCGAGCTCGTGGCCGATCTCGGTGAGTTCGTAGACCTGCGAGGCGGCCGGCGGGGGCAGTCGGCGGTGGGTGACCACGCCGTCCTGCTCGAGCTGTTTGACGCGGTTCGCCAGCAGGGTCGTCCCGATGCCGGGGAGGGCTTCACCGAGGTCGGTGTAGCGCTTGGGACCGGACATGAGCTCGCGCACGATGAGCAGCGTCCAGCGCTCGCCGACGAGATCAAGGCTGCGGGACAGGCCGCAGTACTGGCCGTAGGTACGCCGGGTCATGCGGTGACTCTAACTTCTCGTCGACATTACTAACAAAACAAGTAGTTCATGCTATCGATTCTTATGTTACGGTCGCCGCATACGTTCGAACCGAGGAGTGATCGTGACCATCGACCTTGCGGAATCGACTGTGCTCGAATCGATTACGGACAGCTCTCTGGCGGAGGTCCGGCACCGCTTCGTGACGCTCGACGGACTGCGGATCCACTACGCCGAGGCCGGATCCGGCGACCCGCTGATCCTGCTGCACGGCTGGCCGCAGCACTGGTGGGAGTGGCGGCACCTCATCGGCCCACTCGCACAGCGGTATCGGGTGATCTGTCCCGACGTCCGCGGCCTCGGCTGGTCCGAGGGATCGGGCTCCGGATACGGGTTCGAACGGCTCGCCCGCGACGTCGTGGATCTGATGGACGCGCTGGACATCCCGCGCGCCCGGCTCGTGGGCCGGGACTGGGGACTGGTCACGGGATATCGCGCCTGCCTGAACTGGCCCGAACGGTTCGAGCAGTTCGTCGCCATGGCCGGCATACATCCCTGGTGCCTGGACGGAGTTTCCGCGCCGGTGTTCTACCGGCCGTGGCACATCTATCTGCTCGCCGCGCTCGGCACTTCGAACCCGCTCTATCTCCGACTGACCGAGCGGTGCCTGCGCGCCTGGCGGCACGAGGGCCGCTTCACCACCGAGGAGACCGAGACGTACCTGCGGAGAATGCGCACCCCGGCGGCCCACGCCGCCACGGTCACGTTCAACCGCAGCGTCATTCGCCGCGAGGTCCCCGAATTCGCCCGCCACTACCGGCTCCTGCGCCTGCGCGTCCCCACCCTGCACCTCAACGGCGCACGCGACCCGCTCAGCGCAGGCGTCCCGCACTCCTACCGCGACTACGCCGACGACATGACCCTCGAACTCGTCCCCGACTGCGGCCATTTCATCCCCGAGGAACAACCGGCCTGGCTCCTGAACCGCTTGCACGCCTTCTTCGACACGGCGGACGGCACTCCCCCGAATCCACACGATTGACCCGGGAACGGGAGAGAACCGCGCCAAGTATCGATACTGCCGAGACGCCGTATCGGTCGGCTCGGCCGGGCCACAGGGATGACAGCTCGCAGATCTGGTTGGCCCGGAAACACTTTCGCCACCAGTTGCTACGTGATTGGGGCGCGACTCCCACTGTCGCCACCACATCGAGTAGCGCCCCCGGCCCTATCGGTCAACGCATCTCGATCCTGTCGACGGCGTCGCCGTAGGCGTGCGCCGAGGTGTCGCAGGCCGCCACGAAGTCACCCGGGAACCCGAGTTCGAAGGGCGCCGCCGCTTCCAGCGTTCGGACCGCCTCCGGGGACAGGGTCAGGGCGGTCGCGGACAGGTTCTCGGCCAACTGCTTCGCGGTGCTCACGCCGACGATGGGGAGTACCGCGCGGGAGTGGTGCCGGGTCCAGGCGAGGGCTACATGGGCCGGGGGTACGCCGAGGTCGGCGGCCACCTCGGTGACCGCGGTGGCGGTCGCCAGGTCGTGGCCGGTCAGGGTCGACGGATCCGAGCGGTTGCCCGCGACGCCGGTCAGCCTGCCCTGGGCCAGCGGGGCCCAGGCGGTCACGCTCAGGCCGAACGCCTCGGCCATCGGCAGCAGTTCGCGTTCGGCATCGCGCTGCAGCAGGTTGTACGGCACCTGCAACCCCGCGAACTCGGTCCAGCCGCGGAGTTCGGCGATCGTATTCGCTTGCGCCACAACCCAGGCCGGGGCGTCGGAGATGCCGATGTGCAGGATCTTGCCCGCGCGCACCATATCGTCCAGCGCGCGCAGGGTCTCCTGGATCGGGGTGCGCTGATCCCACACGTGCACCCAGTACACGTCCAGGTAGTCGGTGCGCAGGCGGCGCAGACTCTGCTCCAGCGACGCCACGAGATTCTTGCGGTGATTGCCCCCGGCATTGGGATCGCGCGCGTCCCTCGTCAGGGTGTATTTGCTGCCGATCACGAACCGGTCCCGGTCGGTGATCGTCGCGCCGAGCACCTCTTCGCTGGTGCCGTAGGCGGAGGCCGTATCGAGGAAGTTGCCGCCCGCCTCGGCGAAAACCTCCAGTACCCGGCGTGTTTCGCTCTCCTCGCGCAAGGCCATGGTCCCCAGGACGAGTTCGGACACCCGCAGCCCGGTCCGGCCGAATAGTCGGTATCGCATCATGGTGAGCAGTCTGCGTCAGACGGCCGAGCGTAGGGAGGCCGTGCCAGTGCCTCCATAAGGCTCAGGCACTCACATTCCTGCGCCGATACAGCCTGCGCCGCTGGAACGTACGCGCGGTCAGCGACGAGCCGAGCCCGTGCAGCACCACACTGCCCGACACGGTCAGCACCATGATCGTCAGCGCCAGATCGGCGTCCCTGTCGTCCTGCAACTGGTTGAAAGCCAGCAGCGCGAACACGATCGACGTCGTCCCGCGCGGCCCGAGCCCGCCGATGAGCAGCCCCTCGATCCGGGTGAGCCCGGACCCGATGAGCGAGAGCATGACCGGCACGATCCTGATCACCGTCAGCACCGCCGCGCTGAACAGCCACAGCCGCCAATCCCCCACCTCGCCCACGATGTACACCGCGACCACACCGAACACGAACCACATCACGATGGTCAGCAGGAACCCGACGTCGTCGATCAATTCGAGCTCCCGCAGATGCTGCTCCCGCTTGCGGAAGCGGTGCAGCGCCAGCCCGCACACGAACGCCGCCACGAAGCCGTTGCCGCCGATCTGCGTGGACAGCGCGTAGGTCAGCAGCGGCGCCGCGACCAGAATCATCCGCTTCGCCTGCGCGTTCATGAGATTGGCGCTGTCGGACCGATTACTCAGACCCGCGAGCACGGCCCCGACCAGCACACCCACCGCGATCGCCTTGAGCGCGGCGGGCACCGCGGTGCCCAGCGCCTGCGCCGGCGACTGCTGCTGGGACACGTCACCGGCCAGGATCAGCGCGAAAATGATGATGGGCGAGACGATTCCGTCGTTGTAGCCGCTCTCCACGTTCAAGATGTCGCGTACCCGCGTCGGGAGCCGCCCGTCCCGCAGAATGGCGGTGGCGGGCGCGAAGTCGATGGGCACCACCACGCAGGCCACGACCAGCCACATCGCCCAGCCGTAGTCCGGGAGCACCAGCAAACCCAATCCGACCGCCGCCGCCAGGCTCAGCGGCATGGCGATGAGCAGCAGCCGCAGCGACGCGCCCGGGTTGCGCCCCAGCAACCCGCCGCGCACCTCGACCGCGTCCACGAACAGCAGGACCGCGAGCACGATCTCCGCGGTATGCAGCGCCACACTCGTATTGAGCGCCGAGCCGATGTTCTCGCGCGTGGACAGACCCACCAGCGCGCCGGCGGCCACGACCACCACCGCGGGACCGATACGCCACGTATCCAGCTTGGCGGCCAGCAACGCCCACACGATGATGGTGGCGGTCACGGCGAGTATGGAAGCAACCATTCGGTTATCTTGTCAGGCGCGATATCCGACCGCGCGGCGAGTTCGCCACGGCACGCCGCCGAGGTGATCAACGGATTCGCGAAGGACAGCGCGATCGCCGAGAGCTACACGGGCACGACCTGATCGGGCCCACCCACCGACATCGCCAAGGCGGTATCCAGCCACGACAGGGCCGTGGCCGAGGTGATCGGTGCACCCAGCAACTCACCGGTCAAACTCCAGTACCGGTCGACCCGGCCGCCGACGGGGCCGATCAGCAACCGCCGCCGCAACTCCGGCGTGTCCGCCACACCGCGGGCTCGGGCGTGCGCGTCCACGAAACGATCGAGTTCGACACCGGGCCGGGGCGCTACTCCCTCTGCCACTCGCGAACCCGCTGCCACGCACGCGTCGGCCACCCCGACGAGCAGTCCGCGCCGGTCCCGGATCCGGAACGGCTCCTGCCGCCACAGCTGCTGCTTGAGCTGTGCACGCACCACCGGATCAGACACCGCCACAACGAGTTCGGCGTAGCCGACGAGCTGCGCAGGGCTCGGCTCACCCTCCGGAACCGGCACGTTCATCGACAGAAACGCCTCGAGCAGATCCGGCGGCAGGGCGCCGAGCGCACCCCGCCAGAACCCGATCAGCGTCTCGCGCGCGATCCGTCGATCCGCGACGGCGGCAAGCAGTTCCAGGCGCACCGCACGCTCGACCGGCCCGGCGCACTCGACCGCCACCAGCGCCGCACGCCGCCACGCCAGCGCGTCGAGTTCGATATCGAGCGCGGCCCGCTCGGCGGCCAGTACGTCGTCGATTGATCGTTCCCCCGCGAGCACCTCGGCGATGACGGCCAGCCCGAGCCCCAGCGCCCGCAGCCGGCGGATCGACCGCAGCCGCTCCACCGCGGCCGCGGTCTCGAAGGTCCGGTGCCCGCCGCCGGTCCGGTCGGCGTCGAGAAGCCCGCTGTCGCAATAGAACCGGATCGTGCGCACCGGCACACCCGTCAGCTCCGACAGCTCGCCGATACTAGCGCGCCGCGTGTGCTGGATCGCTGTCACTTGAACCTCCACCCCGGTGGAGTTTCTACGGTACCGGCACCCTACAGACGAGGAGCCGCCTCATGAGCACCCAACCCGCCCCCGCCGAAGACATCTGGCGTGCCGTCGCCACCGAGCGCACGACACTGCTCGCCATGCTCGAGCCACTGACCGAAGCCGATTGGCAGCATCGCAGCCTGTGCGCGGACTGGCGCGTCCGCGATGTGGTCGCCCACCTCATCCTGAGCGCCGAACTCCGGCTCCCCCGGCTCATCCGGGAACTGATCCGGGCGCGCGGGGACATCCACCGCGCGATCCGGGTCAGCTCCATCGAGCACGCCGAGCCGCACTCGACCGCCGAATTGCTCGCCCAGCTCCGCGATTCCATTCCCGCGCGCGTCACTCCGCCGGGCACCGCGCCTATCGACCGGCTCATGGATCTGGTGGTCCACGCCCAGGACATCGCGATCCCGCTGGGCATCGAGCATCCCGTGCCCGAGTTCGCGGGCAGGCTCGCGCTCGAACACGTCTGGGGCATGCGGGATTTCCGCGCCGAGCGCCGATTCGCGGGCCGCCGCCTGATCGCCACCGACCTGGACTGGGCCGCGGGATCCGGAGCCGAGACCAAAGGTTCCGCGATCGAGCTGCTCATGCTGGTGACCGGGCGAACGACCGGCTAGCCGTCGCCGAGCGGGGGCCTCGACCATCGAGGCCCCACCCGCGATCGAGCCGCTAGCGGAGCTTGCGCAGGAACTCCCGCAGATCGGAGACCAGCAGATCCGGGGTCTCCATCGACGCGAAATGCCCGCCCCGATCGAACTCCGACCACCGCGTCACGGTGTTCTGCTTCTCGGCGATCCCGCGAATCGTGGCATTGCCGGGGAACACCGCGACCGCGGTCGGCACACCCGAGTTCGGCAGATCCGCGCCCCACTGCTGAGACTCCTTGTACAGCCGCATCGAGGAGCCGATCGTGTTGGTGAACCACAGCACCGAGATATTGGTCAGCAGCATGTCACGATCGATCGCCTCGTCCGGCGTCGACTTCGAGGGATCCACATAGGTTTTCACCACGTCCAGCACCCAGGCCAGCAGACCGGCGGGCGAATCGGCCACCGCCGGGGCCAGGGTCTGCGGGCGCGTGGAGTGTATCCCCGCGTAGCCCGAGGTGTCCTGACTGCTCCAGTCGGACAGGGCCGCGATCTTCTCCTGATCGGCGGCGCTGTACCCGGAACTGTCGTCGTCCCAGGACGGGATGGTGATCGGATCGTTCAGGTGCACGCCCACCACGTGCTCGGCGTCGATCCGGCCCAGGTTCGGCGCGACGAACGACCCGGCGTCCCCGCCCTGCGCGGCATAGCGGTCGTAGCCGAGCTCGGCCATGAGCTTCGCGATCAGCTCGGCGCTGCGCTCGGTGCTCGCCTGCCCCGGCTGCCGCGTCGGGCCGGAGAACCCGAAGCCGGGCAGCGTCGGAATGACAAGGTGGAAAGCGTCTTCCGGATCGCCGCCATGCGCCCGCGGGTCGGTCAGCGGGCCGATCACCTCGGTGAAATCGGCGAACGGCCAGCCGTGCACCAGCACCAGCGGCAGCGCGTTCGGCTCGGGCGAGCGCACGTGCAGGAAGTGCAGGCGCTGCCCGTCGATCTCGGTGACGAACTGCGGATGCCGATTCCACGCCGCTTCGTGCGCGCGCCAGTCGTATTCGGTCCGCCAGTACTCGGCGAGCTCGCGGACATAGGCCGTCGGAATGCCGTAGCTCCACTCCACGCCCGGCAGTTCATCCGGCCACCGCGTGTTCGCGAGGCGCGCGTGCAGATCATCGATCACATCGGCGGGAATATCGATCTGGAAGGGTTCGGGATTCGTCATGCTTCCACGGTAGAAACCGCTTAGGCCAGCTTCTGTCCTAATCAGCGCGCATTCTGGAACCATGCTCGAAACCTCCGCGCGGCTGCTGCGCCTGCTGTCGCTGCTGCAAACCCATCGTGAATGGTCCGGCGCCGACCTGGCAGACAGGCTCGGGGTCAGCGGGCGCACGGTCCGCCGCGACGTGGACCGGCTCCGCGAACTCGGCTACCCGGTCGACGCCGTGCAGGGTACCGCCGGATACCGCCTCGGCGCGGGCAGCGCCCTGCCGCCGCTGCTGCTCGACGACGAGGAGGCCCTGGCGGTGGCGGTCGGACTGCGCACCACCACCGGTGGCACCGTCACCGGCATCGAGGAAGCCTCGCTGCGCGCGCTCGCCAAACTCGAACAGGTGATGCCCTCGCGGCTGCGGCACCGGCTACAGGCCCTGCAGCGCACGGTCGTTCGCGTGGAACCGGGAACCGGCCGGGTCGAACCCGACGCCCTGCTCGCCATCTCCGACGCCTGCCACCGCCGCGAACGCCTGCGCTTCGACTACACCAATCACGGTGGCGGGCAATCGATCAAGGAGGTCGAACCGCACGCGCTGGTGAACTTCAACCGGCACTGGTACCTCGTCGCCTGGGACGTCGCCGCCGGGGATTGGCGCACCTACCGCGTCGATCGCCTGCGCCCCCGCATCCCCACCGGTCCCCGCTTCCCACCCCGCGATCCACCCGACGGCGACGTGGTCGCGTTTCTCTCACACCGGCTCTCCTCGGGCACCTGGCCGTTCCGCGCCACCGTCACCCTGCACCGCTCGGCAACCGAACTCGCTGACCGCATCTGGGCCGGAATGGGCGTGCTCGAGGCCGTCGACGAACACAGCTGCCTGCTGCACGTCGGGGCGGACTCGCCCTGGGCGCTGTCCTGGATGATCACGTCCATAGACACCGATTTCACCGTCACCGAACCCCCAGAACTGGTCGAACAGATCCGGAATCTGGCCCGGCGCTGCACCGATGCGACCCCTCCGGTGAATCCGGCCGTGTCACAGTGACGTTCGCGGCCGGGCGGATATCACCCGGAATTCGGATTGAGAACGCGAACTCCGGGTACGCCCGGGGGCAGAAGGAAGTCCGGCCGGTGCCGGGCTGACCGGCATCAACACAGTCGCCCATTGTCGAAAAGGTAAGCCGCGATGCAGAACATCGCCGAGCGGATTCGCCTGTCGGCCATCCAGGTGTGGTGGTCGGCCCGCGATGCCGCGTTCATCGCCAGGTCCGAACAGTTTCCCGCGCTGAGCCATGCCAACGCGTCCTCGTCGCTGGCCGCGGTCGACGGCTTGATCGACAAGATCTGCCGCGCCGCCGCGCACGACTCCGCGCCACCCGAGCGCGAGTACCGCCCGGGATAGGGTTCCGGAATTCGGACGCGCGGCTCCGCCCGCCGATCCGCGCGGCATAAGCTGAGGGGCAAGCGTTTCCGGCCGCTGCCCCGAGCGGCCCGCGCGAAGGGATCGACGTCGTGACCATCGTCCACCCACCCGGGCCCCGGCTGCCCAGCATCGTCCAGACGGTGATGTACGCGAAGTGGCGCGGCACGCTGCTCACCCGGGCCCAGCGGCGGTACGGCGACGTGTTCGGCCTGCGCCTCGTCCCGCCCTTCGGGCGCCGCGTCGTCGTGTTCTCCAGGCCCGAGCACATTCGGGAGATCTTCGCCGCCGACCCCGCCGATCTGCATGCCGGCGAGGGCAATCGGCTGCTCGTTTTCGTCATGGGCGAACATTCGCTGCTGCTCACAGACGAAGCCGAACACGCCCGCGCCCGGCGCCTGCTCATGCCCGCCTTCGCCGGATCCGCCCTGCGCGGCTACCGCACGCTGGTCGAAGCCATCGCCAAGACCCATATCGACCGCTGGGCGGGCGAAACCCGGGTACACGCGCTGGACCGGATGAACGATCTGACGCTCGATGTCATCATGCAGGTGGTGTTCGGCATGACCGACGAGGACCGTCGCGCGGCCCTCGCACCCCGATTGCGGCGCATCGTGAACCTCAATCCCATCGTGTTCTTCGGCTGGAAGTACCCGCGCCTGCAGCGCATCGGCCCATGGAAACGGTTCCGGGACAATCAGATCGCGATGGACGACCTGCTCTACCGCGAGATCACGCAGCGCCGGGCCAACCCCGAGGTGGCACAGCGGGTCGACGTGCTGTCGCGGCTGCTGGCCTTCGGCTCCGGCGAGAACGCCGCCGACGCGCCGCTCTCCGATGCCGAACTGCGCGATCAACTCGTCACGCTGCTGCTGGCCGGGCACGAGACCACCGCCTCGGCCCTGGCGTGGGTCTGTCATGAACTCGCCGCCGACCCCGCGGTGCAGGAATCGGCGCGCACCGCCGCGCTCGCGGGCGACGACAAATACCTGGAGGCGGTCCTGAAGGAGGCCATGCGCCTGCGCACCGTCATCGCGGCCACCGGCCGCAGGCTCACCCGCGACATGACCATCGGCGGCGTGGATCTCCCCCGCGGCACGATCGTGTCCACCTCGATCCTGCTCGCGCACGCCCGCACCGGAAGCTTCCCCGACGCCGCCCGCTTCCGCCCCGAACGGTTCCTGGACGGGACCGTGGCCTCGAACACCTGGCTGCCGTTCGGTGGTGGTGTGCGCCGCTGCATCGGCGCGGGCTTCTCGCTCATGGAGGGCACGGTCATCCTGCGCGAGCTGCTGACCCGCTACCGGCTGTCGCTGCCGGCGGGCGTGACCGGCGAGCGCGCCCGCATCCGCAACATCACCCATGTGCCCGCGCACGGTGCGCCGGTGCTCCTGACCGCGCTCTGACGGGGGCGGCGAGCGACAGGCGCGCTGGGTCTCGAGACCACGTCGAGGCCGCCCGCGACGTCATAACCGGCGCGCCGGCCCGCCGGGAGCGTATCGGGGGCTGCGACATCCGAAGCCGGTTCGGCTTTTCGCCGCGGCCCGAACCGACCTGAACCGCGGCTCACGCTCGGCGGCGACCTGATTCATCCGCCCGCACGAACGCCGCGCACTCGTCGCATTCGGCGATCACCGGGTGACCGCACTCGCCGACGTGCGCGAGAAAGCGGTCGGTGGCCCGCAGCAGCGCGATCTGCTCCCGCACCTCGGCGCGCTTGGCGGCGATGAGGGCGACCCGCTCGTCGTGCCCGCTGAGGCCGAGCCGGCGAATCTGAGCCAGCGACAGTCCCGTTCGCTGGAGCCTCCGAATCAAGCGGACGACATCGAGGGTCGGCTCGTCGTACCCGCGATGACCCGCGGAATCGCGCGGCGGCCGCAGCAGGCCGACCGACTCCCAATGCCGCAGCACGTGCGCTTCCATGCCGAGCAGCGCCGCGGCGTCACCGATCTTCAACAGCGTCGAGGTGGTCATCGCTTCGCCCCTTTACTTCACGTCGACCTTAAGTAATACCGTGCATCGTCCGCCGCGGCCGCGAGGCCCGGAATCAGGCGGTGAATGGAGATTCAGCACATGTCCGACCCGGTTCATTCCCCCGGCCTTCTCGAATGCTGCAGCGCCGTAGCCGGTCTGGTGCGCGGCGCGGTCCGGCCCCGCCCGCGCGACGAGCGGTTCCTGCGGTCGATCACCGACGCCGGCCTGCCCACGCCGCGCGCCACCGTGCGGGTGACCGCGCTCGAGCAGGTTCCGCGCAGCGTGCCCACGGCCGCCATCGTCGAGGGCGTCCACACCCCGCGGCGAATCACCAACGCGCTCACCACCTTCCTGGTGCGGCACCCGAGTGCGGTGTTCCTGGTGGATCCGAGCGTGTGCCTGGACGCCGAAACCCGGGCCATCGCCCAGCTCCCGGCGATCCTGCGCGCGGTGGTGCGCCCGCCCGCCAGCACCCTGGTCACCGTCACCGCGCTCGCGAACGAACCCACCCTGCCCGCACCGGATTTCGCGCTGCCCACCCACGCGCACTGGGACCACGTTTGCGGCCTGCTCGACCTGCCGGGCCTGCCCGTGCACCTGCATCGGCCCGAATTCGACTGGGTCACCGCCGGATCGGTCGCCCCGGTCGGCGGCGTCCGCGACTCGCTAATCGATCGCCCCGTCGAGCTGTACGACCTGGACGGCCCGCCCGTGCTGACGTTCACCCGCAGCCGGGACGTCTTCGGCGACGGCAGCGTCGTCCTGGTCGATCTGCCCGGTCACACGCCGGGCAGCGTCGGCGTCCTCGCGCACACCGAGCGCGGCTGGGTGCTGCTGGCCGGTGACGCGGCCTGGCACACGCTGCAGATCTCGGAGATCCGCCAGAAGTCCGGCTTCCCGGGCAAACTCGTGGATCACGATCGCGACCTCGCGTTCCGGACCCTGCACCGACTGCACCTCGCGCGGCACGCGGCGACCGTCGTGCCGACCCACGACCACGCGGCCACTGTCACCCTCGGGACTGATTCGGAAGCCGGCGCGCACCCAGTAGCGTGATGCCATGGACGTCACGGTTCGCCCGGCACTCGCTTCGGATATCCCGACCATGGGCAAGGTATTGGGGATCGCCTTCTCCGACGATCCCGTCTTCACCTGGCTCATCCCCGACGACAAGGTGCGCGCCCGGCGCGCGGCACTGATGTTCGAGGCCCTCATCAGGCATCAGTTCTTCGCCACCGGCGGCGCCGAGGTGGCGCTCGACGACAACGGGGTACTGGTCGGGGTGGCGGTCTGGGCTCCGCCCGGCAAATGGAGCTCGAGCGGGCTGGCGTCGCTGCGCATCCTGCCGGGGCTGGCGCGTGCGCTGCGGGGCAAGCTGGCACAGGGTGGCCGGATGGCCGAGGCCATGGCCGAGCATCACCCGAAGGAGCCGCACTGGTACCTGGCCTTCATCGGCACGCTGCCCAGCGCGCGCGGGCGGGGTTTCGGTCAGGCGCTGCTCAATTCCCGGCTCGATCGCTGTGACGCCGAAGGCGCGCCCGCGTACCTGGAGTCCAGCAAGCCCGACAATGTGCCCTACTACGAGCGGTTCGGGTTCGAGAAGACCGGGGAACTGGACGTCACCCAGGGCGGGCCGCTGATGTGGCCCATGTGGCGCGATCCGCGCTGATCAGCGGCGCGGGGGGGGGGGGACCCGGCACCCACCCCCCCCAAGCACCGCCCCCCCCCCCCCCCCCCCCCCGCTAAAAAAAGCACACCACAGCCCCCCCCCACCGGCCCCCGG
>NZ_JBSHMS010000013.1:195626-225693 GCF_053645575.1 Nocardia sp. NPDC055321 | reverse complement strand
CGGTTGCGGCAGCGGTGTTTATCAGCGGGGCCCGGCTCGGGTCCAGGCCCGGGTCGACGCCGTTCGCCGAGCGACCGCCCCCGCGTCCCCGGCGTTACGATCGGCCCACGTCGGCCCCGGCCGTCGTGCCGCGGTCGCGATGTTCGCCGTCAGCTGATATCAGTTAGCTGAGAATGCGACAAAACCGGCACTTTCGAATCGGCTGTCCGTTGAAACCGGTAGGGCGGCCGATGCGCCGCCGTGAAGGAGTTGATCATGAGCCTCATCGGCGCGGTACTCGGATACATACTGACGGCATTCATCCTCGTCATGCTCGCCCGGCTGATCCTGGACTGGATCGCCACTCTCGGCGACAACCCTTCCTCGACGTATCGGGCGCGCGAGATCACCCACAAGCTGACCGAGCCGGTGATCGCACCCGTGCGCAAGGTGCTGCCGCCCATTCGCGCGGGCGGGCTGGCCATCGATCTGGCGTTCACCATCGTGTTCGTGCTGGCGATCATCCTGCGCTCGGTCTTCTTCAGTCTGTGAGTGTTCGCTCCGCTTCGCCGTTCGCGGCGAAGCGGAGTTCCGGAGAAATCGTATTTCATTCACAAGAACCACAATTCGCCCAATTCCGTCATTAATGGCTTTCGGAGTTGGTTCCACTGTCGGAAATCCTGCGGGCAGGTAGCATCTCGCAATGGCCTACCAACAGTGAGGAACTTCATGACTGAAGACGAGAAAGTGTCGATGTCCTTTCCGCCGGCTGAGCCTCCGCCATTTCCCGAGCCCGAACCGCAGCCGCCGAAACGCGGAATCTCCCGCCGCAGACTCGCCGCCATCGCGGGCGTGCTCCCGCTGGGCGCCGCGGCGGTCGGCACCGCCTTCTTCGTGCGCGACGAGGGCGACACCCAGCCCTCGCCCGTGCGCAACAGCGCTGAGACGAACGCTCGCACCGCAGCCGGCGCCGACACCATTCCCACCCAGTCCGCGCCGCCGGAGGGATTGCAGCCCGAAATCGCGAAGATCGGCGGCCGGCATATCGCCGCGTTGCACGCCATTCACAACTACATGGCGCACATTTCGAACTACGAACCACAAACCCTGGACACCTATTTCGCCGGGGCCATCGATTCCACGACGGGTGCGTGCCGTCAGCAATTGATCGACACCCGCAATTCCACCCGCGACTATTTCGTCTCGACGAACACCCGCTGCCAGGTCATCGAATTCAACGCGGGCCTGCGCGCGATCACCGGCACCACGGCATTGGGCATCGGCTACGTCAAGCAATCCACCTCGAGCGATCTCGCGCCGATACCGTCGGTGTCCCTGGTCGCCATGGCGGTGACGGCCGAGGAGCAGACCGACGGACGCTGGCTGATCAGCGACGTCAAGCGCATCTCCACCTGAACGAACCGGTCGGCCGGTTCGCCACGCCGGGCGAACCGCTGTGCCCCTCGGCAATCCCACGGCACAAGGGTTTACGTCACCGTGCGTGGATCCCTCGCGCTGCCACCGCGAGTGCGCCACCGTCGTCGATGCACTGATTCGCATGTCCTCACCCCACATCGACGCAAGGACGCGACCATGACCGTCACCGACGAATACCTCGCCAACAATGCCGAGTACGCCGCGCAGTTCAGCGGCCCGCTGCCGCTGCCGCCCAGTAAGCACGTCGCCGTGGTGGCGTGCATGGACGCCCGGCTCGACGTCTATCGCATTCTCGGATTGAACGACGGCGAAGCCCATGTCATCCGCAATGCCGGCGGTGTGGTGACCGACGACGAAATCCGTTCCCTCGCCATCAGTCAGCGACTGCTGGGGACCACGGAGATCATCCTCATTCATCACACCGACTGCGGCATGCTCACCTTCACCGACGACGATTTCAAACGCTCGATCCAGAACGAGACCGGCCTGAAGCCGGCCTGGTCCGCCGAGGCGTTCCCGGATTTGGACGAGGATGTGCGCCAGTCGATTCGGCGCATCGAGGCGAGTCCGTTCGTCACGGCCACGACGTCACTGCGCGGATTCGTGTTCGACGTCGCCACGGGCAAACTGAACGAGGTCATCGGCTGATCCCCCGGGCTCGTTCTCGAGTCGCGCGAGGGGCGGCTCGAGAACGAGCCGGTCGAGGCTATGCGGAGACGGTGGTGGCGGGTCGCCGCCAGATCCACACCGCGGCCGCCGCGAAGACGGTGGCGCAGGCCAGCCCGAAGGCGGCGGCGCCCAATCGATACTGCCAGTGCGCGAGGTCGGCGAACGCTCCCGCACGGGTGGGCGGGAAGAGCCCGAAGGCGACCGCCATCACCGCCAGATAGGCGCACGAGGCCAGGGCGATCCAGGTCAGCGGGCTGCGTCTTCGCCACCGCCGGGCCGCGTCCTCGGACCGCGAACCCGGCTGCACGTCACGTTCCGACTGATTCGCCGGCTGGCTGATCATTGCGACAGACTACTTCCAGTAAACGGACAATTCGGGACTCGAAGGCTCGCCACGCGAGTCGCGCGGTGGCGGTCGGGGCCGAACCGGCTTCCACTCCCGTGTCCGGTGGCTTCGGGGCATCGCGCGCATCGGCGACCCGAGGCGCGGAGTCCGGCCACCTCCGCTGCACGCCGCTCGAGCCCGGGCCGTGAGCCGGGTCACCCACTGTTACGCGGCCGCCGTCGGCGGTGTCTCGATGGCATGACTCCAAACAACACCGTCAGCACCAAGGTCGTCGTCATCGGCGGCGGATACGCGGGCATCGTCGCCGCCAACCGCCTGGGCCGCCGCGCAGACGTCGCGGTCACCGTCGTCAACGCGCGGTCCACGTTCGTCGAACGGCTGCGGCTGCACCAACTGGTGGCCGGCAGCGGAACGGCGACCGCGGACTACGGCCCGCTGCTCGGCGAGAACGTGCGCCTGGTCGTCGACAACGCCGAGCGGATCGACACCGCGAGCCGGACCGTGCGGCTCGCGTCCGGCCGGACGCTGGACTACGACTACGTCATCTACGCGGTCGGCAGTACCGCGGCGGTGCCGGACTCGATACCCGGCGCGGCCGAATTCGCCTATCCCCTGGCCGAATTGGAGAACGCGGAGCGGCTGCGGGCGCGGCTCGCCGAAGTCCCCGCCGACGCGCCGATCACTGTCGTCGGCGGCGGGCTGACCGGCATCGAGACCGCGGCCGAGTTGACCGAACAGGGCCGGCGGGTCACCTTGGTGTGTGGCGGCCGGCTGGCCCCGGGCTTCTCCGAGCGCGGACGCCGCGCACTGGCGCACTGGCTGGCCCGCTGTGACGTCCGGGTGATCGAGGAGGTGCGGGTGACCACGGTGCAGGCGGGGCGGGTACTGCTGGCCGACGACAGCGAGGTGCCCGGCGCCGTCGTGATCTGGACCGCCGGCTTCGGCGTTCCGGACCTCGCCGCGCGCAGCGGCCTGCGTACCGACGGGCTCGGCCGCCTGCTCACCGATGAAACACTGACCAGCATCGACGACGATCGCGTGCTCGCGGCGGGCGATGCCGCGGCGCCGTCGAATCAGCCGCTGCGCATGAGCTGCCAGGCGGCGGGCCCGCTCGGTGCGCAGGCCGCCGAGACGATCCTGAGCCGCATCGCCGGAAAGCGGCCCGCCGCACTGGATATGGCCTTCCTCGGCGCGAACGTCAGCCTGGGCCGCGGGGCAGCGGTCGTGCAGTTCACGCACAAGGACGACTCCCCCAACCGGATCGTTGTGCGCGGCAGGCTCGCCGCGTCGATCAAGGAGATCGCGACCAGGGGCACGCTGTGGGGACTTCGTGCCGAGGCCCGCCGGCCCGGATCCCTCGTGTGGGCGAAGGGCGGGCCCCGGCCCGAGACCGCGGTGCTCGACACCTCGGCAGGCCGCGACCGATGATCGCGCCCGACGAGCACGCCGAGAGATTCACCCTGCTACGGCCGCTGCTTTTCACGATCGCCTACGAAATCCTGGGCTCCGCAACCGAATCCGATGACGTGCTGCAGGACAGCTATCTGCGCTGGGCCGAGGTCGACCTGTCGGCGGTCCGGGACACCAAATCGTATCTGGCGCAGGTGGTCACCCGGCAGGCACTCAATGTCCTGCGGTCGCGGACCCGGCGCCGGGAGGACTACGTCGGCCCGTGGCTGCCCGAACCCCTGCTCCTGGCCCCGGACGCCGCGACCGACGTCGTGCTCGCCGAGTCGGTGTCCATGGGCATGCTCGTCCTGCTGGAAACGCTCACCCCCGAGGAGCGCGCGGTCTTCGTCCTGCACGAGGTCTTCGGCTTCGAACACGATGAAATCGCCGGGGCGGTAGGCAAATCCGCGACCGCGGTGCGCCAGCTGGCCTACCGGGCCCGCGGGCACGTGCACGCCCGGCGCAATCGGTTCGGTCCGGTCGACACCGCCCGCACCGCCGAGCTCACCGGCCGCTTCCTGGACGCCGCCGCCAGCGGCGATCTGGCGGGGCTGCTCGCCATGCTCGCGCCGGATGTCACCTGGACCACCGACAGCGGCGGCAAGGTCCTCGCGGTCCGCGAACTGCTAATGACCGGGGCCACGCGGATCGCCCCCGTGCTGCTGACCCTGCTGCGGGCGATTCACCGGTTGCCGGACGCCCGCCTGGAACCGGTGCACTGCAACGGCGATTCCGCCGTGGCGATTCATCGCGGCGACCGGCTCGAAGCCGTGGTGGTGCTCGAGTTCGCCGACGGAAAGATCGTCAACGGCTACGCGATTCGGAACCCGGACAAGCTCGCGGCGCTCGGGGTGACCCGCACGATCAGCCGGACCGCAGACGCTCAGGGGTGAGCGTCCGGACAACCACCGCAACGCACGACGGCCGGACGCGTGATTGCGTCCGGCCGTCGTGCCAAGTTGCCGTGGTCAGCGCTTGCGCGCGATACCGGCTACGACCATCGTCTCGAATTCGTTCAGCGCGTGGGGCGTCATGGTCTCGTCCGGACGCCAGTCCGCGCACGGCCGCATCGCCGGATCATCGAGCGGTTCGAGATCGCCGAACAGCGCCTCGATCTCCTTGAGCGGACGGCACTTACCGCGCCCGAACGCGTCGAAGATCTTCCGTTCCGTCGCGACTGCCTCGCGGGTCTCGCCGGAGCGGAAGTGCGAAATGTAGATCAGGCTATCCGTCGGCACCTGCTCGGCCCAGTAGCGAACCACGGCCGACGGGTTCTCCTCGTCCTCGAGAAAGCTCAGGACCGCCGCGAACAGGATACCGACCGGCTCGTCGAAGTTGATGAGCCGCTTGACATCCGGGTGTTCCCGGATCGCCTCGGGTTTGCTCGCGTCGGCTTCGACGAAGGCGATACCCGAATCGACAGCGAGCAGTGCGCGGCCGTGGCCCGCCACGAACGGATCGTTGTCGACGTACACGATGTGGGCGTCCGTGTGCTGGGCACGCGCCACCTGATGGACATCGGAGTTATCGGGATCGGGGAGGCCGCAACCGATATCGATGAACTGCCGAATGCCCTGCTTGGCCATGGTGCTCACCGCGCGCCGGACGGCATGCCGGTTCGTAATCGCGAGTTGGTCGGAACCGGGCAGATCGCCCTTGAAGTAGTCGCCGACATCCTTGTCGACGCCGTAGTGATCCCGGCCGCCGAGTACGTAGCTGTATACGCGTGCGACACTCGGCCGCGATTGCCGTTGTCGCATGGTGTTGATGTTCAACTCTCACACCCCTTTACCCTCCGTGCACCAGCGGGTTTGTCGATCGCACGGGAAGCTCGCCTCCGGCAGAACCTTGATTGAAGATCATTCCAGATCAACGCCCGGACGGAGCGTGCTTTCCCTCAGACAATACCGTGACGAACCCACGTTCAGACCCTCTCATGGCAATAACGCTCGCGGGTTGCGGATGGTGAACCTCGATGCGGCGCAGCGGGTTCCATCCGCTCTCGTTACTGAGACTCACGTTCGATAGCGAGTCAGATGGGAACCTACCGTACCGAGGTCACGCCCCGGTAGCGCAGCGGGCCTCAGCCGGTCACTTCCGCCGCCGTGCCGCGTCCCGTCCGGCCGCTCGCCAGCAGCTCGTCCAGCTGGCGTTCCGCACGTTCGGCGCGGGTCAGCGTCTGCAGGCGGGCGTCATCGAGGGTCGCCATGCGCGCGGCGGATTCCTGCCTCACCTGGTCGAGGGCGGTGGCCGATTCGGCCCGCACGGCGGCGATATCGGCGGCGGCCGAGCGCTGGGCGGCCGCCATGTCCGCGCGCACCCGGTCGAGTTCCTCGCGCACCCGGGTCAGTTCGTCGCGGGTCTCGGCGACGACCTGATTGCGTTCTGCCACAGCCTGTTCCGCCCGTTCGATGGCGCGCTCGGCGTCGGCGGCCCGCTGCACCGCCAGATCCCGCTCCGCGCCGGCGGCGGTGATTCGCTGCGTGGTGTCCCGGCGCACCTGCTCGATCTCCGCCGCGGTCTTGGACCGGGCCAGTTCGATCTCCTCGGTGGCCTGCTGGCGGGCCCGGTCCACGTCCTCGGCGGCCTCCCGGCGAATCGTCCGCACTTCGGCCTCGGCCTCGGTGCGCGCGGCGAAGACATCGTCCGCGGCCTGCTTGGTGATTCGCTCCATCTCCCCCAGCGCGTCGTCACGGGCACTGAGCGCCTCGGCGATTCGGCCCTCAGCGGCTTCGGCGGCAGCGATCGCGTCCTCCGCGGCAGCCTCTGCGGCGGTCCGGGCGTCCTCCGATTCGCGCCGCGCCTGTTCGGCGCCGACGACCGCCATCTCGGCTTCGGCGATCTTGCGGCCGGCGTCCGCCTGCACGGCCTGGACCTGGGCCTCGGCCACGGAAGGGTCGGCCAGCGTGGACAACTCGGCCACGCTCGCGGCCAGGGTAGTGCTCAACTGGTCCGCCAGCGTCCGGAACTGAACGAGCAGTTCATCGGCCCGCAGCCGGGCCACGGTGACCGGCCCCCGTTGCGTCACAGTGACGTTCGCGTCCGGGCCCGCCACCTCCTCCTGCGACAGCCTTTGCCGCTCCCGCCACGCTCGCCAGCGCGTGTGGTCCGGGTGCTCACAGTATTCCGAGGGCCGTCCCGGCCCCGTTCCCCGAGTGATCGGTTTCGTACAGCCCGGGTAGTTGCAGATGCTCGACACCGCAGAATCGTAGCGTTGGTTCCGTCATTTCCAACGCAACAACACGAAACGAATCCCCTTCCGCCCCAAACCAACCCGATTTGGCTTGACCACCGATAAGTGAACCTTATCGGGGGTCAGGCTGAAGAACCTTCTCGTTCGACGTCGTATTTAATACGTTTACGTTTGGTCGCAACCAACGAAACGAATAACCAACAAAACCAGTCAAAAACTGTGCACCCCTGTACACCCGTCCCATTTCGCCCGGATCGGACCAAAGGGAGCAGGCAGCGAGACATGGGTCACGACGGGGCCGAGCGGGTTGCGACCCTACCTTTACGGGAGGGTAGGGTTCGCTCGCCGAGTGCCCACGGCTCCGGAATGCGGATCGGTGGATTCGCCCGCCGCGGTCGACGACTCCCCCGTGGCGGATCACCTGCCAGGCACCCTGCTCACCCCTCGACCGGAAAGCCTCTCGGGCTCGGACGGTCCCGCCCGCATGGGCACGCTCGACATGGATTGGAAGTGCGATGACATCGACGCTGACACAGCGACCGGACGCCGACGAAGGGTCGGTACGGGCCGCGTTGCGTAGTCCGCGCCGATTGCGCGTCGAGGTACTGGCCGGCCTGGTGGTGGCACTCGCGCTGATCCCCGAGGCGATCTCGTTCTCCATCATCGCGGGGGTGGACCCGCGGGTCGGGCTGTTCGCGTCGTTCACGATGGCCGTGACCATCGCGATCACCGGCGGCCGGCGCGCGATGATCTCCGCGGCGACCGGGGCGGTCGCGCTGGTCATCGCTCCGGTCGTACGGGACCACGGGCTGAACTACCTCATCGCGACCGTGCTGTTGGCCGGCGTGCTGCAGATCCTGCTGAGCGTGGCCGGGGTTGCCAAGCTCATGCGCTTCATCCCGCGCAGCGTCATGGTCGGATTCGTCAATGCCCTGGCCATTTTGATCTTCCTCGCGCAGCTGCCACATCTGCTGGGTGTGCCGTGGCTGGTCTATCCCATGGTGGCGGTGGGTCTCGCGATCATGGTGTTCCTGCCCCGGCTGACCAGCGCGGTTCCGGCCCCGCTGGTGGCGATCGTGGCGCTGACGGCGGTGACCATGATCTGGGCCTTGAACGTGCCGAACGTCGGTGACGAGGGCGAACTTCCGTCGAGCCTGCCCGCACTGCTGCTGCCGCACGTGCCGTTCACCCTGGAGACGCTGCGGATCATCGCGCCGTTCGCGCTGGCGATGGCCCTGGTCGGGCTGCTGGAATCGCTCATGACCGCCAAGTTGGTCGACGACATCACCGACACGCACTCGAACAAGACCCGCGAAGGCTGGGGGCAGGGCATCGCCAACATCGTCACCGGATTCTTCGGCGGAATGGGCGGGTGCGCCATGATCGGCCAAACCATGATCAACGTAAAGGTCTCCGGCGCTCGAACCCGCATCTCCACCTTCCTCGCGGGGGTGTTCCTGCTGATTCTGGTGGTCGGGCTGGGCGGGCTGGTCGCCCGGATTCCGATGGCCGCGCTGGTCGCGGTCATGATCATGGTGTCGGTGGGAACGATGGACTGGCATTCGATCGCACCGAAGACGTTGCGGCGCATGCCGATCGCGGAGACCGTGGTCATGCTCGTGACGGTGGCGATCACCGTGGCGACCCACAACCTGGCGTACGGAGTGATCGCGGGCGTACTGACCGCCATGGTTGCCTTCGCACACCGCGTCGCTCATTTCACCGCGGTAGACGCGGTCGGTGCGGCCGACAGCGACCACGACGGATCCATCGATACCCGCGTGTACCGGGTGCGCGGGGAGCTGTTCTTCGCCTCCAGCAATGATCTGATCTATCAGTTCGACTATGCCGGGGACCCGGGCACCGTCGTGATCGACATGTCCGAGGCACACATCTGGGACGCCTCCACCGTGGCCACGCTCGACGCCATCACCACCAAGTACGCGGCCAAGGGCAAGCGGGTGGAGATCATCGGACTGGACGCCGCCTCCGAGGCCAGGCACGAGCGGCTGTCCGGACGCCTGGCGAGCGGGCACTGACGTGGACTACCTGCGGATCGGGCAGGTGGCCGAGCGAACTGAGTTGTCGCTCAAGACGATTCGTCACTATGACGATGTGGGGCTGGTGCAGCCCTCGGCCCGATCGACAGGGGGATTCCGGCTGTACACCGCCGCCGATGTGGATCGGCTGCTGCTCATCCGCCGGATGAAGCCGCTCGGCTTCACACTCGAGGAGATGCGCCGGCTGCTCGAGGCGACCGACATCGCCGACGACGACACCGCGACGGTCGAGCAGCGCGCCACCGCCCGCGCCGAGCTTCTCGAGCTGCGAGACAAGGGACGTGACAGCGCCGAGCGGCTTCGCAGGCAGCTGGCCTACGCACAGGAGTTCACCGATCTGCTCACGGCCCGTGCGGCCGAGTCGGCAGGCCGATCGGGTCGTTAGTCCTTCGTTGGTGGATGCGGAGTGTCGACCCCGACCATGGGTTTCAGACACAAGCAACGGTGATCCGAACCGCTAGAGCGGGGCTGGTCCACCCACCAGAAAGGTGACAAGACAATGACCAGTGCCGCCAAGCCCGCCCTGAAACGAGCCGTCCTGGCCGCTTCGGTGTTCGCGCTCTCCGCCGCCGGCATGCAGCTCGCGACCGCCCCGGCCTACGCCGTGGCCGGCCCGACCTCCAAGTACGAGTGCCGTGACCTGCAGACCCCCGGCAGCCTGTTCCCCGGCGACGAGGTGGCCTGCACGCTCACCGTGAGCACCGCGGGCAACGACACCTTCGAGAATGTCGTTGCGGAAGTGACCATTCCGAAGAACACGGTCTACCAGTCCGGCGGCACGCTGCAGGGCACGCAGAAGGTCGTGTTCAACCTCGGCGAGGTCACCAAGGCCAAGACCGGCACCGCAACCCTGCGGGTCATGGTCGCGGGCACCACCCCCGACAAGACCAACATCTCCAGCGAGGCGGTCGTCAAGGGCTTCGCCCCGAACGGCGCCTTCGACACCACCGCGGCCTCCAACACCCTCGTCGTCACCACCGCGGGCGCGGGCAACCAGGGCGGCAAGCTCACCGCCAAGGAGGATCGCGCCTCGGTCAACACCTTCGGCCGCGCCGAGACCCCGATCTCCGACCTGGTCGACGCCGCCGCCGGCGTCACCCCGAAGATCGAACTGGTCACCAGCGCCGAGCCCAAGAAGGGCTACGTGGCCGCCCAGATCATCGACAACGGCCAGAAGATCGCCTGGACCGCCCTGTGCACCGCGACGGCCCAGCAGAAGACCGAGTCCTTCACGGTCAAGATCTCGGCTCCCGGCCAGACCGCCGTCGAGGCCAAGGTGACCGTCCTGCTCGGCGACAACGTCGCCAACCAGGGCTTCGCCCCGCCGGCCCCCTGCGCCCTCAAGCCCTGACCCCAAAGCTGATCCGCCCCCGGCGGATCCGGCGAGCGCGGTCGGTGCGGCTTCCCGATAGCCCACCGGCCGCGCTTTCGCGCGTGCGCTCGCGGGTCCGGCGGGTGCGCTTGACGGTCGGTTCGGAGCGTCCCTAGTCTCCGAAGCCTGTGACCGAGCGGAACGAACCAGTCGTCCGGGGACGGCACGAGCGTAGGGGCGGGTATGCGAGCGGGCAGTGTGCTGTGGCCGAACGGGACGAGCGTCACGGAGATGGTCGTCGGCGCGGAGACGGTGACCGATCTGAACATCGACCAGGTGATCGCGGCCGTGCTGCGGGACGGGCACGAGTTCGGGCTCGAGGGGGTATTCGGGCGGCCGGTGCGAGACGTCGCGACGGTGCGGTATCGCCAGGAAGTGTTCGCGGACTTGGCGAATGACTCGGTGCGAGTGGTGTTCGACGAGTTCGCCGCGGGGATGCGGCGGATGCGGCGGCGACTGGCCGGGGCCGAGCGTTTGAGTCACCCGCTGCAGCGGGCGCGGTGGCGGCTCGACGCGGCGGCCGATTACATCGATGTGGTCACCGCCATGGCCGTGGGCTCGAGCCGGGTGACGCTGCGTTCGCGGGCATTGCGCGAGTGGCGCGACTTCGTCGAATCACACGTGGGGAGTGCGGATTTCGTTCGGCTCGACGGCAATGTGCGGGAGGTTCAGCGGGTGCTGGCCGCCGTGCGGTACAGCGTGCGGCTCGTGGACGGGACCGTCGAGGTCGGCTCGGCCGGTGACGCGCCGGATTACAGCGCGACCGTGGCGACATTGCTGGCGCGTTTCGGGTCGGGGCCGCCGCCGGTCACGCGGCGGGCCGCGGAGTGGGCCGACATGAACCAGCTGGAGGAACAGATCCTCGAACGAGTCGTGGCGCTGAATCCGGCTGCCTTCGACCGGCTCACCGCCTTCGCGACCGGGCACGAGCGGTTCGCCGATCCCGGTGTGGTCACCTTCGATCAGGAGATCCACTTCTACCTCCTGTACCTCGACTACACCCGGACTCTGACCGGTGACGGCCCGGCCATGTGCCTGCCGGAGCCGGCGATCGGCGGCGACGTCCATGCCACCGGCGCCTTCGATCTCGCACTCGCAGGTCGGCGAGCAACCGCGGGAGAGTCGGTGGTCCGCAACGACTTCCACCTCACGGGCCCCGAACGCATTCTCGTGGTGACCGGCCCCAATCAGGGCGGCAAGACCACGTTCGCGCGCATGTTCGGCCAGCTGGTCTACTTCGCGGCACTGGGCTGCCCGGTCCCGGCCGCCGCGGCGCGACTGCCCCTGCCCGACCGGCTCACCTCGCACTTCGAGCGCGCGGAACAGGCGAGCGACACCGATGGCAGACTGCTCGCCGAACTCGAGCGGGTCCGTGACACGCTCGAGCGGTCCACGGCCGACAGCGTGATCATCCTGAACGAGAGCTTCAGCTCGACCAGCACAGCCGACGGCGTGCGGATCGGCGCCGACGTCCTCGAGCGGATCATCGCGCGGGGCTCGATCGCGCTGTGGGTCACCTTCTTCGACGAACTCGCGCACGCGGGACCGGAGACCGTCAGCATGGTCGCGGCCACCGATCCGGAGGACTCGTCTCGGCGCACGTTTCGCATCGTGCGCCGCCCCGCCGACGGCAACGCGCACGCGGTGGTGCTCGCCGAGCGCTACGGGCTGACCTACGACCGGGTCACGGCGAGGATGTCGCGATGAGGGTGAATCTGCTGCACCCCGAAGGCCACGCGCCGAGCATCGCGATCCTCGGCGATCGGGTTCGCGACGACCTCGGTATGGAATCGCTGCACACCGCTATGGCGGCGGGCGATCCGATCATCCTGGAGGCCGTGCGCGCGATCGTGCCCGCGGCCCTCACCGATCCGGACGCGATCCGGTACCGGCAGGCCGTGCTGACCGACTGCCTCGCGCACCCGGAGATCATCCGCGAGCTGTACGCGATCGCGCTGGAACCCAACGACATTCGGCGCTGGCCGCTCGACGTCCGGCGCCAGGCCGGTGGCAAGATCCTGCTCGCCCTGCCGCCGTTCGTCGAGCTGCTCGCCTGCCTGCGCCGCCTGCGGGCGCTGTGCGACCGGAACGGCTCGGTGTTCGGCTCGACCGGGCTCACCGACCTGTTCCGCACGGTGCGCGACCACTTCGACGACGAGTTCCTCGACGCGGTCGAAACACAGCTCGCCGCACTGTATTTCGACAACGGCGTGCACATGACAGCCGGGCTGGGCATCGGCAACAAGATCGCCGACATCGTGCTGCACGATCCGCTTCCGCCCCGCCGCAGCCGCTTCGGCCTGACCCGCCGCGCCGATCGCACCTTCCGCCCCATCGAAGACCCCGAAGCCCGGTCCAATCCGGCCATGAACCCGGTCAAGCAGCTGCAGGACCGGGCGCTGGCCGAGGTCGCCGACGTCGTCGGCTACGCCGCGGAGCACATCCACGCGTTCTTCGAACGCCTGCGCACCGAACTCGCCTTCTACGTGGGCTGTCTCAACCTGCGCGACCGCCTCACCGCGGCGGGTCTGCCCGTCTGCCTGCCGGTCGCCCACCCCGCCGGCGTCCCGCGCCTGCGCGCCACCGGCCTGCGAAATATGAGCCTGTCCCTGTCCGGGAACCGTGCGGTGATCGGCAACGATCTGGACGCCGACGGCCGTTCGCTGATCGTGGTCACCGGCGCCAACAACGGCGGGAAATCGACCTTCCTCCGCAGTCTCGGCACCGCCCAGCTGATGATGCAGTCCGGCATGTTCGTCCCGGCCGAGACCTTCGAATCCGATGTCCGCGACGGGATATTCACCCACTTCGTCACCGACGAGGACCGCACCATGACCCACGGCAAGCTGGTCGACGAACTGTCCCGCATGAGCGCGATCGTCGACCTGATCACGCCCGGGTCCCTGCTGCTGTGCAACGAATCCTTCGCCTCGACCAGCGAACGCGACGCTACCCGAATCGCCACACCCCTGCTCGACGCCCTCACCGCGGCCGGCGTCAAGCTCGTCTTCGTCACCCACCTCTACGAATACGCACACCAACGCCATCTCTCGGGCCACCCCGGCGACCTGTTCCTGCGCGCCGAACGCCGCCCCGACGGCACCCGAACCTTCCAGCTGTCCCCCGCGCCGCCCGCGCCGGGCAGTCACGCCGCCGAGATATTCCAGCGCGTATTCGACGGCGGTCCTATCGGTGAATGATCCTTACTCACGGCAGAATGCCGGGGCCGCCATTTGCCGATGGCTACCGACCGGCATTGAACCGAGCGCATCGCCCTACGCCTGAATCACCTCGATATTCACCAGTGCGTTGAGAGAATCGCAGCTGGCCCAGGATTGGTTCTGTCCGTACTGGACGGGACCGTATTTCCAGTAGGTGAAGGGAACGGGCCAGGCGACGCAGGTGAGTTTCACCTGATGCCAGGTGGGCAGCTCGCAATTGGCCATCCCGCCCGTGTTGAAGATGTTGTAGACGTGGCAGTTGGCCTGCCACACCGGTACGTCCGCCTGGGCGGCGCCGCCACCGGCGAGAACGAGACCCGCGGCTGCGGTGGCGACAAAGGCTCCGGCAGCAAACCGCTTCGCAGATAGCATTCCGACCTCCTGAATCGATGTTGTTGTGAACATCGCGTAGGAGGATCGGCCGTTACTTTTTCGCGAGTGGGCGCGAAATGGCTATGAATGAATTCGAAAACAAATTCGAACCCGCAGAAACTCTGTACCAGCAATCAGCTGGCGAAACGCATGGAGTCCCCTCGATGAATCACCCGGTGACGTCAGCGGAGTCGATCCCTCAGCAGGGCGACTCCCGAGCCTTCGAGATCCGCCAGGGCGGCGGGGCGGCCGGCGATGGCCATGATGATCGCTTCGGCGGGGCCGGAAACCTCCGGACCCGTGCCATGGGTCCACTCCACATCGGTTGCGGTGAAACGGATTCCGCGCATGCGGCGGCCCGGGCGGACGAAGGGGTCGGGGTGGCGCAGAACCGTCAGGAGGTGAGGCGCGGGAACCGTGCGGGGCAGGGCGAGGGCTCGGCGGATGTCCTGGTGGTGGATCAGGGTGTCGGCCAGGGCGAGCCGGGGGAAGAAGCGGGCGGCGAAGCCGGAGTCGACGGTCGATTCGTAGCGAGGCAGCAGATCCGCGAGCGGGAGGGCGCGACCGCGGCGGATGTAGGCGGCGTTGAGCCGGTCGAAGGAGCCGCCGGCGCGAATCGTTTCCCCGATGTACGTCAGGGGCGGGGTGGCCTCGTAGAGCAGGTGGGCCACCACGTCGCGGACCTGCCACCCGGCGCAGAGGGATTCGGTGGCCCACTGGGCGGGGGTGAGGGTGCGCAGGAGGTTCGCGAGGTCCCCGCGTTCGTGCGAGATCATCGCCCGGATGGGGTTCGTCATGGTCGTCGCCTCTTTCTCGGCGGTGGTCCGGCGGGCACGCGCACCCGCCGGACGGGGATGCCGGTGACCTACGCGCCGCGCGGCACGCAGCGGAACCAGCCGCGGAAGCTGATCTCGCAGAACGCCCCGGCGTGGGAGAGCTTAGGACCGAACGGCCCGGAGTCGTTGGCGACCGCGAAGAAGTCCGGGTTGCCGCCCGGCAGCGTGAACGGCTGAGCGAGATCGTAGGTGGGACGGATGCCGCCGGCGTCCTGAATTGACTGCGGCGCGGGCACCGACACCGGGATCCCGCCGCCGATCGGGACCGAGAACACCGGCACCATTTGCCAACCGTCACAACCGATGACGCCGTCCGCGGTGATCGCACAGTTCTTGCCGCCGTAGTTGAAGAATGCGGCCCCCTCGGGCGCGCCCTGGGCGACACCCGCCGCCGCGACCGCCGTCATCGAGATTCCCGCGACGGCCGTGGCCGTGATAGCAACACGCTTCATGCTGGGTCCTTCCCTCGGGCCGAAAACGCGAACGCTGATAACCGTACGACGCCATATCGAGTGCGAAGTCCGACGCGCAGATGCTTCGGCGCGGATACTCTCGAACCGTTCGTCACGTGATCATGCCGCTGCGAACTACCCTCCACGTCGTGCCCCTTCCCCTCCTGTTCCTCGATGTAGACGGCCCCCTCCTGCCTTTCGGCGCACCCGAATCTCCCACGGGCACATCACAACCAGCCACTTCACCCACCCTCCTCGATCGCCTCGACCCCGAACTGGGCCCGCGCCTGTCCGCCCTGCCCTGCGAACTCGTCTGGGCGACAACCTGGGTCCACGAGGCCAACGAGGCCCTGGCGCCCCTCCTCGGTCTCCCCGCCCTACCGGTGGTCGAGTGGCCCGACGACACCGATCACCGCGTAGACGACTGGTTCGGATTGCACTGGAAGACAAGGTCTCTGCTCACGTATGCCCGCGACCGCCCCTTCATCTGGATAGACGACGAACTGACCGAGCAGGACATCGACTACGTGACGAGAAACCACCCCGCACCGGCCCTCCTGCACCGCGTAGATCCCCGAGTCGGCCTGCGCCCCGCTGATTTCGACACCCTCGAACCCTGGCTGGCGTCGCACTGAGCAACCCACCCCGCGGGTGCGCTCACTGGCTCACGTGGTCCGAACACCTACGCGGTAGAAAAGTCGGGACGGCGGGCATGGCGATTCATACACTCCCCTGATGAACCACGAGGAGCTGGCGATGCGCGGGATCTCCCGCTGGGCGGACATGCGAGACGTATGCGTCGAACGCGCGGGTGGTGAGGCGGCCGTGCGAGCCGGCAAGGAGACGATCCTCGCGCGGTCCGTCGGTTTCCGGCTCGCCGAGATCCGCAGGAGCCGCGGGTTCACCCAGCAGCAGCTCGCCGTCCGGATGGGTGTCACCAAGGGCCGGATCTCGCAGATCGAGCGCGGGCAGATCTCCGGGCAGGAGGTGCTCGCCCGGTACGCGACGGCCCTCGGCGGGCGGCTCCACCAATCCATTCACTTCGACGACGGAGACGTCGCCGCCATAGCCTGACGCACTCCCGCAGCGGCGCGGCATCGGGTCAGTGTTCGCAGAGCGAGAACTCTCGCTCGTAGAGCTCCTCCTCGTTGTGGTCGTCGATGATGAACTTGCGCTCTTTCATCAACTCGTCGCGGAACGCCACGGCCTGGTCGAGGGTCATGGTCGAGGCCGGAGACCAGGGCTGCTGCGGCGGGACATCCGCTGTCGAGGTGACCCTGTGGGTGGGATCTACCAGAAAGAACGCCAGGATCTTCCGGTGGCCGGGGCGGGTCGGATCAGTCAGGGAGAACGGCGCTACCCGGTGCTGCAGGATGTTCGGGAACGCCACGCAGCGACCCGAATCGGTGGGGACCGAGCCCAGGAACTGGTTCAGTTTGTCCTCGTCCTCGAGGCCGTAGATGGCGCGCACGCCGTCGTCGTCGTTCTGCTGATACTCGGGATCGTCCAGGGCCGCGCGGAATCCGAGGCAACTCTCGGTGATGTTCTCGCTGTCCCAGTAGTAGATGCCGGTCGAGACGATGCGTTCGTTCATCATCCCCTCGACATGCCAGGAACCACCCGGGTAGTCGGGCTTGTCGGGCGTGAGGTGGATATTGGCGAGTTTGACGATCACCTGCACGCGCCGCCCGCGCAGATCCACCGGCTCGAAATCCTCCGGGACCTCGGGCGCGCTGAATTCCGGAGCATCGGGAATGACGGGTACGCGGTTGTCGTACCACGCGCTGCGCGCGTCGTAGTAGGCGTCCTCGTCCCCGTAGTCCCCATACACGGGCTCGTCCTCGTACCAGCCCCACGGATCGGCGACGATCCGCGCGGGCCGCGGGTTGCGCAGGTCGGTGAGCACCCTCTCGAACAGTGGACGCATCCGCGCGAGCACCTCGGGCAGTACGACCGCGAGTTCACGGTGGTCCGCGGGATGGACGTTGTTGATGTACGAGGCGAATTCGACCCGGCCGCCGGCGTCGATATCGACCTCCGAAGGTAGCCACTGGAACTTCTTCGAATGCGCTGTCTCGTACTGTTCACCCGGGTCCTGCCAGATGTCGTCCGGAGAATTTCCGAGCTCCCGCACGAGGCAGAACAGCGACGGATGCACCAGGTCGAGGACCTGCCCGTTCGAACCGGGATGCCAATCCAGTTCGGCGTCAGGCACGTCCTCCAGGACCCGCACCGCCGCGCGCAGCCGCGCGGTCAGCTCCGCGTCGATCAAACGTTCCGACTGCCACACCCCGTCGACAGCCGAAACCTCGATACCGGTCCGTACGTCCCGGAGCTCGGCGTAATACGCCAATTCCGCCAGCACGTAGGCGATTTGCGCTTCGGTGAGCCCGCTATCGGCCGCCTCCCGCGACCACCGGGCGACGATCTCGGCGTCGGCCCTCTTCTCGACCCAGTCCGGCTTCGCCCGAATCAGCGCGCTGAACCGCATCATCTCCAGTTCGCGCAGGGTCCTGGGCGGGTTGAACGGCAATTTCCAGTACGGCAGAAAGGGCAGGGGAAAGGCTTCGGCGTCGGTCATTCTCTCGGTTCTCTTCGCTGAATCATGGCCTCCGCCACGTTACTTCAGCGCACCGACGCCGCTCTCACCGTTCGCGCCGGTACAGTCGCATGGTCAGCGGCCCGAAGACCGCCACCAGCCCCGCGACCCCGGCGCCGGGCCGAAAGCCCAGCAGCACACCGGCTCCCACGATGACGGTCGCGGCGATCACGTAGCGCGGACGCTTTCAGCTCCCGCGTCGTGCCCTCGGCGATCACGCGGCCGTGGTCGATGACGGCGATTCGATCGGCGAGGCGTTCGGCTTCCTCCAGGTACTGCGTGGTGAGCAGCACCGTGGTGCCCGCGGCGGTCAACGCCCGCACCACATCCCACACCGCGGCGCGACTGCGCGGATCCAGTCCGGTGGTCGGCTCGTCGAGAAACAGCAGGTCGGGGGTGACGACGATCCCGGCGGCGATGTCGAGGCGCCGGCGCATACCGCCCGAATAGCGTTTGGCCTGCCGGTTCGCGGCGGCTTCCAAACCGAAGGCGGACAGCAGCTCGCGGGCGCGCTCGGCCGCGGCTCGCCGCCGGTGGCCGAGCAGGCGGCCCATGAGCGTCAGGTTCTCGAGGCCGGTGAGATCCTCGTCCACGGAAGCGTATTGGCCGGTCAGGCTGATTCGAGAGCGTACGGCGGCGGGCTCGGCGACGACGTCGTGCCCGAAGATCCATGCCCGGCCGCCGGTGGGGCGCGACAGGGTCGCGAGCATGCGGATCGTGGTCGTCTTGCCCGCGCCGTTCGGCCCGAGCACCCCGTAGACGCAGCCCGCGGGCACCGTGAGGTCGATGCCGCCGACGGCGACGGTGCCGCCGAAGCTCTTGCACAGCCCTTCGGCGCGAATCGCGTAGCGCGCCATGACCTCTCCCTCCTGCGACCGGTGCCGCGGGATCATCCCCGCACCTCCGCCCGGCGCAGCCGCAGCACCTGGTCGACGCCGAACACACGCTGCGCGACGCGCTCGGTGCGCGACTGATGGCCGGCGACCGAGGCGGCCGCGACCAATTCGGGTTCGGTGACGAGGTAGGTCCGGCCTTCGTGCACGGCCTCGGCCTGCCCTGCCGCGAGCACGTTGCGCAACCAATCCGGGGTGGTGCCGTAGGGCAGCGAGATCAGGAAGTCGTCCCCGGCCTCGGTGATCCCGACGGGGGTGGCATAGCCCTTACCGCTGCTGCGCCCGACGTGCTTGATGATCGAGGCGGACGCGCCCGGCTGCCCGGCCGACTTCATAACTCCGCGATTGGTGACCCGCCGATTGAACCGGCGAACCACGGCCAGCCCCGGCGCGTATCCGGTCTGCATCACCACCACCAGGAACAGGAACCAAGCCAGCGCCAGCCCGATCGGCGTGCCCGCGGCAATGGCGACGAGTACCCACATGATCCACTCCCTTACGTTGTAAGCCTTCTGCTTCCCAGCGAAACACTTACAACGTAAGGCTGTCAAGAGCGGGCGAACTTACGACGTACGGTAAATTCGGAAACCATGGTCACCGAGCAGCGACCCCGGCTGAACCGGGGACAGATCCTGGCCGCGGCCGTCGCCCGCGCCGATCGCGACGGCATCGAGGCCGTGACCATGCGCAGCGTCGCCACCGACCTCGGCGTCGAGGCCATGTCGCTCTATCACCACGTGGCCAACAAGGCCGAGTTGCTCGACGGCATGGTCGAGGTCGTGCTGGACGCCATCAACGCCGCGGTCGGACCGGCGGCGACGGACTCCTCCGACGACTGGAAACCGGTGCTGCGCAAGCGCATTCTCACCGCTCGCGCCGTACTGCTCGACCACCCCTGGGCGCCGGCGCTCATCGGCTCGCGCTCGCCCATGACGCTGTCGATCATCGACTACTTCGACTCGATCATCGGCCTGCTGCGCGGCGGCGGATTCTCCTACGACCTGACCCACCACGCCCTGCACGCGCTGGGCAGTCGCGCGCTGGGCTTCACGCAGGAGTTGTTCCAGCCCATGTCCGAACAGCACGAGCGCGAGGGCGTCGCCGCGCTCGAGGCCATGGCCGACAGATTCCCGAACATCGCGGGCATGATCGCCGACGACCCGGGCCACGACGACGCGGGCCCGAACCTGGGCTGGTGCGACGATCAGAGCGAATTCGAGTTCGGCCTGGACCTGGTGCTGGACGGCCTCGAGCGACTACGTTCCTGACCGCGGGCCTCGAGGGTCCCCCGGCGTCGGAGCGGCCCGGAGGTCATGAATAATGGCCCGCGCAACCCGCACCGCCTGACCGACCCGAAACAAGTTGCGCAGACGCCATTTTGACGCCCCCGCGGGCAGGTCGCGACAATAGTCGTGATCCCGGCGTCCCGCGCGAGATTGTCATGCAGATGTGTCGCTATTCCACGGGTCCGTTCACCCGGCGGTGGTCGCGTCCCGTCATGCTCGTGTCGAGTCCGGCGACTCGAACAGCGACACCCAGGATGTGCAGCGACCGTGGTAATTGAGATGGCACCGCGTCGGCCGATGCGAGCCGAGCACGACTACCGGCCTGCCCCGGTTGCCGAAACGGCCCCCATCCGGGGCAGCGAGTACGCGGTGCTCAAGCGCCGCATGCGTGAGGCGCGCCTGCTGGACCGGCGTTACGGGTACTACGCGATCAAGAGCGCGATCACCGGCGGCGCGTTCCTCGCGGGCTGGGTGGCGTTCGCGCTGATCGGCGATTCCTGGTGGCAGCTGGCCACCGCGGCGTTCCTGGCCGCGGTGTTCTCCCAGATCGCGTTCCTCGGCCACGACGCCGGGCACCGGCAGATCTTCAGAACCCGCAGAGCCAACTACCTGTACGGGCTGATCGCGGGCAATCTCGGCATCGGCCTGAGCATCGGCTGGTGGACCAGCAATCACAACCGGCATCACGCGCATCCCAACACCGAGGGCGCCGACCCCGATGTCGGCGGCGTACTGGCCTTCTCCGGCGGCCGGGCCGCGGCCGAACGCGGCTGGCGGCGTTTCATCTTCCGCTACCAGGCGTGGCTGTTCTTCCCGCTGCTGTTCCTCGAGGCGGGCAGCCTGCACTTCTCGAGCGTGCGCGCGTGCCTGCGCTGGCCGATTCCGCATCGGCGCTGGGAGGGCGCGCTGCTGGCGGCGCACGCCGTCGGCTACCTCTCGACGGTGTTCCTGGTGCTGCCCCCGGGCAAGGCGCTGATCTTCATCGCGGTGCAGCAGGGCCTGTTCGGCTTCTACATGGGCTGCACCTTCGCGCCGAACCACAAGGGGATGGAGGTGTTCGAGGAGGACGACACCACCGACTTCCTGCGCCGCCAGGTGCTGACCTCGCGCAACGTGCGCGGCGGATTCTTCATCGACACCGCGCTCGGCGGGCTCAACTACCAGGTCGAGCATCACTTGTTCCCGTCGATGCCGCGCCCGAATCTGCGCCGGGCCCAGCCGATGGTCGCAGCCTTCTGCGCCGAGATCGGCGTTCCGTACGCCGAGACGGGTCTCTTCGATTCCTACGCGCAGGCCATGCGCCATCTCGACGAGGTCGGCCGGCACGCCCGGCCGCTCGGTTGATCGTTCACGCCCACCGACCTGGCGCGATCCCGTCCCCCAGATTTTCGGGGCAGGTATTTTCACCGTTATGGGTGGTATGTCCGGAGCCCTTTTGTACACTCCCGCTGAAGTGAACAACGTTCACTTCAGTTTGGACCCGCTCCGCATACGCACGAGCCCGCACCCCCGATCCGGCGTCGCCCGGATTCGATCCGCGGGCGATGAGAAGGCCAGGGAATACAGGTGTTCGGCAATAGCAAGCGGTGGCTCTGTGCCACCGGGGTGGCGCTCTCGGTCTCCATGACCGGGGTCGCGGGGGCGGGGGCGGAATCCGCCTCCGGGGGGAAAGATCTGGTGGTACTCGGCGATTCGTTCTCCGCGAACGCGTGGGACTTCTTCGACGAGAGCAATACCTGCCTGCGGCACGGCGATACCGCCTGGCCCGCGCAGTTGGGCACCCTGATGGGCGTGCACGGGACCGACCGGATGGTCAACACCTCGTGTCCCGGCGCGTCCGTCGACAGCGGCCCCGGCTGGACCATGGGCATGGAGGCCTCGAAGGCCGACAAGGCGGGCGCTTTCGGGCCGCGCACCAAGCTGGTGACCCTGCAGTTCGGGCTCAACGACAAGTGGGGCAACTCCGACCAGACGCTGTGGAAGTCCCTGCCGATCTGCGTGTTCAACCTCGCCGACGGCTGCGATCCCGACGCGGTCGCCCAGGGCCGGATGACCGACTTCAACGGGGTCTCCGGCGCGCTGCTCGCCGAGCGCATGAAGAACGCGGTGACCTACATCCGCTACTACGCGCCGAACGCCAAGATCGTGCTCGTCGGCTACCCGGAACTGTTCACCCCGGGCACCAGCACGATCTGCCTCAACATCCTGGGCGCCGCGCCGTTCATCCAGCCGCGCGGGCGCGCGGTGGTCGAGTACATGGACCGGATCGACAAGGCCCAGCGCGAGGCCGCGCAACTGTTGAAGATCGACTTCCTCGATGCGCGCGCGCTCACCACCGGTCACGGACTCTGCTCGGAAGAGCCATGGCTCAACGGCGTCTTCGATCCGCGCACCGACATCGACGGCCTGTTCTTCCACCCGTCCACCAAGGGCGATTCGGTGGTCGCCACGGCCCTGTACGAACGCTACGGAAAGTGAATTCTCGGGGTCGGCGCAGGCCGAAAACTGCCCCGCAACAGGGTTGACAGCCGTTAGCTATCGAGCCGGAACCCCGTATTGCCCTGCGGTTTTGGGGCTTGCGGGAACCGGATCTACAACGCTCGTTTCTCTTGTACACTGCCCGCTTGAAGTGAACTTTTCCCACTTCATTTTTCGATTCGAGGACTCTATGAAGATGCGTACCCCAGGTGTGTTCGTGATGCGTTCCGCGGCAGCGGTGCTCGGCGGAATGCTGCTCGTCGGCGGCGTCGCCGCGTGTGGCGACGACTCGTCCGACAGCACGCCGTCCAGCAGCACCACGGCGCCGGCCGCCAGCACCACCGCTCCCGCGGCGACCACCGCCCCGGCCGCCACCACCGAGGCCGCTCCGCAGCCGGCCGCGCCGGAGCCGGCCGCCCCCGAGCAGCCCGCCGCCCCCGAGCCGGTCGTGACCCAGCCCGTCGCGCCCGCGCCCAAGCCCGCCCCCGAGACCAAGGCGCCCGAGAAGCCCGCGCCGCCCACCCTGGACGCCCCCGGCTTCGAGCCGCGCGCCGGCTACTGATCCAGAGGGATCCGGAGCAACTCAGGTGTCGGGAAACAGTGGACGGTGGTTGTGCGCCGCGGTATTGGCGGCATCCACCGCTCTGACGACGAGCCCGGGAGCGAACGCGGAACCCGCTCCCGAAGGCAAACCCATTGTCGTCCTTGGTGATTCGTTCACCGCGAATGTCTGGGACCCGCTGTCCACGAACGAGTGCCTGCGCGGGCCGACGGCATGGCCCGCGCAGTTGACCGGCAAGCTCGGCGCGCGTGGCGCCGAGCAGGTCGCGGACATCTCGTGTCTGGGCGCCTCGATCGACACCCCGCCCGGGCACACGCTGACCCATGAGACGCGTGCTGCCGCCACGGCGGGGGCTTTCGGGCCGGCGACCAAACTGGTGACGCTGCAGTTCGGGCTCAACGACCGCTGGGGCGGGTCGGAGCAGTCGCTGTGGGATGCCATGCGAGCGTGCGTGTTCGACCTGGCCGGGGGCTGCGGTACCGAGGCGGTGGCCGAGGGCCGCATGCCCGACGCGCAGGCCATCACCGGTGCGGCGTTCGCCGACCGCGTCCGCAACGCGGTGACCTACATCCGCTATTACGCACCCGCCGCGCGCATCGTGCTCGTCGGCTACCCCGAACTGTTCCGTGAGGAACAGGAAACGGTCTGCCTCGAGTTCTTCGGTGTCGTTCCCTTCGTACAGCCGCGGGGCCGCACCATCGTCGAATACCTCGAGCGCATGGACCTGGCGCAGCGTGACGCGGCCGAGGCGCTGAACGTCGAATTCTTCGACACCCGCGCCGTGACCACCGGGCACGGTCTGTGCTCGGACGATCCCTGGGTCAACGGCGTCTTCGACCCGACCGTCAAGTTCGACGGCCTACCGTTCCACCCGTCGCCCACGGGCGACGCCGTAGTCGCGAATGCGCTGTACGAAAGGTACGTCCGATGACCCGCCCACCCGAGGTCGTGCCTCACGCGCAAACCGAATCCGCCACCGCGCCGGTGCAATCCGCGCCCGCGCCGCAGACCGACGCCGACCGGAATCGGCCCGCGCTGCCCTCCCTGACCGGCGCCCGGTGGTGGGCGGCGTTCGCGGTGTTCGTGCTGCACGCGCTGGTGTTCCTGCCGGTCTACCCGTTCCAGAAGTCGGAAACGTTCAAGACCATCCACCAGTGGATTCCGATGCAGCTGGGCGCGGCCGGCGTCACGTTCTTCTTCGTGCTGTCCGGCTTCATCATCTACTGGTCGGTCCGGCCGGGCATGTCGGTGCGCGCGTTCTACCGCCGCCGGGTGCTCAAGATCTATCCGACCCATCTGCTGGCCGCGGCGGCGTTCATCGTCGCGGCGAGTGTGCCGCTGAGCCGCGTGGTCGCGTGGGTGCCCAACCTGCTGCTGGTGCACACCTGGGTGCCCAAGTGGACGACGGTCGGCGGGCTGAACGTGCCGTCCTGGTCGCTGGCCTCGGAAGTGCTGTTCTACGCGCTGTTCCCGCTGTTGCTGCCGCTGATCCGGCGCATCCCCACCCGGCACCTGCTGCTGGCCGCGGGCCTGTTGATGCTCGGCATCGTCGCGATGCACACCAGCTACTTCCTGTGGGTCGACGGATTCAAGGGCACGGCCAACGCCTTCGCGCCGCGCCTGGTCCCGGGCGACGACTCCCCGTACTACGAGTTGCACGCCGATCCCCGGTGGTTCGTGCAGCCCGATATCCCGGTCTCGCTGTCGTACTGGCTGAGCTACACCTTCCCGCTCTCGCGGCTGCCGGAGTTCTTCCTCGGCGTGCTCGCGGCGCGCATGGTGCTCGAGGGCAAGTGGCGCAACACCAGCATGGTGCTGCCGCTGCTGACGCTGGCCATCACCTACGCGGCGACCTGGGTCGTGCCGGTCAACTACAAGATGTCGGTCCTGATGCTCGTGCCCATGACCGCGGTCGTGGCGACCATGGCCACCCGTGATCTGGCGGGTATCCGCGGTATCAACTCGCATCCGCGCATGGTGTGGCTGGGCAACGTGTCCTTCGCGTTCTACCTGATCCAGTTCCCGGTGATGGTGGTGATCACCCGATACCTGATCGGCGGCAAGCAGTTCGGGATCCTCGGCTGGGCCGGGTTCTCGCTACTGAGCCTGGTGGTCGCCACGGCCATCGCGGCGGCGCTGTACCACTGGGTGGATCTGCCGATCATGAAGAATTTCGCACGGCCCGGCGCACGCAAGCCGAAGCCGGTGCCGGTGAGCTGATTCCGGCACACCCCGGGGGTACCCGGGGCGCGAGCGCCCCTGTCATACGAGTTGGTATGACAGGGGCGCTCGGCTTTTCCCCGACCGTCGACCGGCGTCGCGGGCGCGCCGTAAGCCTCGATTTCCGCAGCTACCGGCGTCGGCTGGCATGACCCGAGCCTTGCCGCGCGCCCGGGGGCGAGCTATACAGGTGATGTGGGGCAAGGATGATTTCTCTCCTTGCCTCCGCCCCTGTCACAGCCCTCGCTCGAACTCCAGGGCCAATCTGCCGTCGCCGCTGGCACGCATGTGGTCCTCGAGAGTGACGCGCAGGTGCACTCCTTCGCCGGATGTTCTCGGCGCACCGCGCTCATAGCGTGGAACGCGTGATCGAATGCGATGCCTTGACGAAGACCTACGGTGCGGCGGTGGCGGTTTCGGAGCTGAGCTGCACGATTGCACCGGGCCGGGTGACCGGCCTGCTCGGTCCCAACGGGTCCGGAAAATCGACCACCATGCGGATGGCGCTGGGACTCGATCGGCCCAGCCGGGGACGGGTGCTGATCGCGGGCCGGCCGTATCGCGAACTGCGCGAACCGCTCCGGACCGTCGGCGCGCTGCTCGACGCGCGCCGGGTGCATCCGGACCGGCGGGCCCGCGATCACCTCGCCGTACTGGCGCTGAGCAACGCGATACCGCGATCCCGGGTGGACGAGGTGCTCGACATCGTCGGATTGAGTTCGGTGGCGCGGCGGCGGGTGCGCGAGTTCTCGCTCGGCATGCTGCAGCGGCTGGGTATCGCGGCCGCGATACTCGGTGATCCGGCCGTACTGCTGCTGGACGAACCCACGAACGGTCTCGACACCGAGGGCATCCGCTGGTTGCGCGGCTTCCTGCGCGAGCAGGCCGGGCAGGGACGCACCGTGCTGCTGTCGAGCCACATCATGAGCGAGATGGAGGTGGTGGCCGACCACCTGCTCGTCATGGGCGGGGGCAGACTGCTCGCCGACGAACCCATGGCGGCGTTCATCGCCCGGAGCACGGCGGCGGTACGGGTGCGTTCCGACGATAATGCCGCGCTGGCACTGGCTTTCGCGCGCTCGGGAGTCGGTTCGAAGCAGATCGAGCCGGCCGGGCGCGGTCTGATCGTCCGCGGCGTGCCCGCGGCCCGCGTGGGCGCCATCGCGTCCGATGCGGGCGTGGTCGTCTCCGAGTTGACCGAACAGCGAGCCTCCCTCGAGGATGTGTACACGGACCTGGTCACACCGCACGCGCGGCACCGGGTGTCCGGGGAGGTGGCGTGAATGCTTGCCGCACAGGTTCGTTCGGAGGCGCTCAAGGTGCGATCGGTGCGATCGCTCACCGCGCTGCCGGTCCTGACGACGCTGGTGGGCCCGGCGATCGCGCTGCTGGTCGCGCTCACCGGGAGCCTGCGTCCGGACGATACGGTGCTCGGCGGCTCGCTGACCGGGGCCGGGCTGGGCATCGCGCTGATCGGAGCGTGGGGCGCGCTGCTGGTGACGACCGAGTATTCGACGGGGACGCTGGGGACGGTCGTGGCCGCGCGGCCCCGGCGCGAGGTCGTGCTCACGGGCAAGGCGCTGGTCGCCGTCGCGGTGGCGAGTGCGGTGGGGGTCGTGTCCAGCGTCGGCGCGTGGGTCATCGGTGGAATGCTGCTCGATCCGTCGAAATATGCCGCGGGCGCGGCATTTCCGGCGCTGGTCGGGGTGGCCGCGTGCTATCCGGTGGTGGCCTGCCTCGGGCTGGCGGCCGGGGTGCTGCTGCGGTCCTCGGCCGGTGCGGTCGCGCTGATGCTGTCCGTGGCAGTTCTGCCCGGAATCCTCGGGCCGCTGCTCGGTGCGGCGGGACCGTGGGTGACGGGTGCGAGTCCGGCGGCGGTGGTCGCCAAGCTCGCGCAGAGTTCGGATGCCGCGCCCGAGATCATGGGAACCCTGGGCGGCTGGGCATCGCTGACGGTCGTGTGCGCGTATTCCGCGCTCGCGCTCGCCGGCGCGGCCGTCCTGTTCGACCGGCGCGATGTATGAACCGTCTTCCCGATACCGCTGTCCGGCAGTGGGGTTGGCTCGCGGCAACCGCGCTGCTTGCGACGCTCGTCTGCGCGATCGTGCTGCACACGCTGCAGTCCGACACCGGCCTGTCGGATCGGCAGGCGCTCGGACTTGCCCTGGCGCAGGGGCTCGCGATGCTGATCGCGGCGCGTGCGCCGCACGCGGCGTGGGCGCTCTCGGCCGCCGCGACCGCGCTGTGCTCGTGGTGGGTGGGCGCGGGCCTGTGGGTGGACCCGATGTTCAACAGTCACCTGGTCGTGCTCGCGCTCATCGCGCTGCGGGTCACGCCCCGGTTGGCCGCCGGATACTGGTGTGCGGCACTGGTTCTGACTCTCGGACTGGCGCTGGTGATACGCCCGCTGGACGCGGTCGCCGGATCGATCGAGCTGGCGGTGCTGGCGGGACTCGCGCTGATCGCGGGATCGGCCTCGCGCGCCCTGGTGGAGACCCGGCGGACGCTGCGCGGCCAGCGCGATGCCGTCGACCGCGAACGCGAGCGCGGTGCGCTGCTCGAGGAACGCGCTCGCATCGCTCGTGAACTGCACGATGTCGTGGCACATCACATGTCGGTGATCGCGATTCAGGCCGAAGCGGCCCGGGTGCGCGACCCCGCCGCCGCACCCGGGACCCTCGCGAGTCTCGACACGATTCATGAGAGCGCGGTGACCGCCCTCGGGGACATGCGGCGCATCCTGGGCGTGCTGCGTTCCGGCGACACCGGACTGCTCCCCCAGCCCACCCTCGCCGATGTCGGCGCGCTCGTGGATTCGGTGCGCGCGGCGGGCACCCCCGTCGACTGGGAACTCACCGGCGACCCCGCCGCGCTGCCGCCCGGGCTCGGACTGTCCGCGTATCGCATCGTGCAGGAGGCCGCCAGCAATGCGTTGCGGCACGCCCCGGGCGCACCCCTGCGCATCGCGATCGACCTCGGCACCGAACGGATTCGCATCCGCGTGGACAACGAGCTGCGCGACGCCGGTGCCCCCGGACCCGGCGCCGGGCAGGGATTGCTCGGTATGCGGGAACGAGTCACACTGCTGGGCGGCGACTTTCACGCGGGCCCCGACGGAGCCGGCCGGTTCCGCGTCGCCGTGTCGCTGCCGATCCGAGAGACGACCGCATGAGCATCCGCGTGGTGGTGGCCGACGACCAGCGCCTGGTGCGCGAGGGCATTGCGGTTCTGCTCGACGCCCAGCCCGATATCGAGGTCGCCGCGCTCGCGGAGGACGGCACGCACGCGGTGCGCGAAGCCGAACGCCACCACCCCGACATCGTGCTCATGGACGTGCGGATGCCGGTCATGGACGGCATCGAGGCCACGCGCCGCATCATCGCGTCCACCCCGGCGACGCGCGTGATCATGCTGACCACGTTCGACCTCGACGAGTACGTCTACGCCGCACTGCGCGCCGGGGCGAGCGGTTTCCTGCTGAAAGAGTCCTCGGCCCAAGCACTGTCGGACGCCATCCGGGTGGTGGCACGCGGCGACGCCCTGCTGGCCCCCTCGGTGACCCGCCGACTGCTCGACGAGTTCGCCGCCCAGGCCGATCGTCCCGCCCCGGCGACGGATCGCCTGACGGCTCTCACCACCCGCGAGATCGAGGTACTGACCCTGATAGCCCGGGGCCGCTCCAACCTCGAAATCGCCGGTGATCTGGTCATTTCCGAGCAGACGGCCAAATCCCACGTCAGCCGGATCCTCGACAAACTGCACCTGCGTGACCGCACCCAGGCGGCGATCTTCGCGTACGAGGCTCGCCTGGTCACCCCGCGCTGATCGGCACGGCGGTACGTGTACTCGAGCCGATCGCCACGACCGGGGAGCAGAGATCACCGCGCCAGTGACCGGCGCGACCGTGGCTCGCCGGTCGACGCCGTCGTGTGGGTGTCGACTTCCGATGCGGCGCGGTGTCTTTCAGACCGGCATCGGGTGCAGGTTCGTAATCGGCATCCCGGTCGCGGAGCGCAGTCGTGCGGCCACGAGGGAGCGATGGCACGCTTCGGCGTCGCGTTCGACGCAGAACAGGGCCACCGACGCGGTGGCAGGGAGTTCGGCTACGAGGGCGTCGAGGTCGAACGGGGTCAGGATTTCCCGGGTGTATCGGGCTGTGTATTCGGGGGCCAGGGCGGCGCGGTTCCGCTTGCCGACACCCCGGCGGTCGTCCTCTCGGTATTGCAGCTGGCGCAGCTCGGTGGTCGGGGCGAGGTTCCGGACGTGGCGGTAGCCGATACCGGTTGCGGCGAGGGCGCTTTGGAGTCGCAGTGAATTCGCCCAGCTGTAGTCGGGGCCGCGGACGCCCCGGCGCTGGCGCAGGTCGAGCAGCAGCGTCACGCCCGCGGTGGTGAGTGTGTCGAGGAAGGTCTCGGCGGTGAAGCCGTAGACACCGATTGTCGTGATTCGTGTCATGGCGTACCCCGGGTGGTCGGTGGCGCGCTGCTCGGGCGCGCCAGGGTTGTTCGCGGAGCGAGAGTGTGGCGCTCGTCGATCGGGGGTCAGCAGGCGAACCGGTGTGATCGCCCGCGACCCGGCGTCACCGGCGGTGTGGGGCGGGCGCCCGCGCACAACCCCCCCCCCCCCACCCCCACCAAAAAGCC
>NZ_JBSHMS010000013.1:133176-195616 GCF_053645575.1 Nocardia sp. NPDC055321 | reverse complement strand
GTTCGCGGTGCGTGTGTGTGGCGCGCGTCGTTCGGGGGTCTGCTGGCTAAGGGGTGTGATCGCCCGCGCCCCGGGGTCACGGGGGGTGAGCTCGGCCGGACCGAGCTCACCGCCACCCGCCTACGGCAGCAGTACCGGCTGATCCACGGCGTAGCGCCAGGTCCCGTCGGCCTGGCGGCGGGCGATCTCCACGGCGATCTCCCCGGTGGTGAGGGTGGTCGCGGTCAGGGCCACGTCCTCGCTCACCAGCGTGGGGTGCTGGCGGCCCGGGATCAGGGTCGGTGCGTGAGCGACGAAACCCTCGTAGACCTTGCGGATCTCCGCGTGCCCGGTGGCCACGCTGCCGGGCGGGAAGGCGAGCACGGCAGTGGGTTCGTAGAGGGCGACGAGCCCGTCCACGTCGCCGGCGTTGCCGAGTTCGATGAAGAGGTTGGCGAGCTCGTGGGGGTCTTTGGCGGTCTTGTTCTCGGTCATGAGAACAACCCTGTCAGCGAATCACGACACCTTGTGTCATGTATTTATGACAGGATTTTTCCATGCGCGCGGATCGCTTGGTGTCGCTGGTGCTGCTGCTGCGCCGGCGTGGTCGCATGTCCGCGCCCGACCTCGCCCGAGAGCTCGAGGTGTCCACCCGGACGGTGCTGCGCGATATCGAAGCACTGTCCGCGGCGGGCGTGCCCGTCTATGCCGAACGCGGGCGGCTCGGCGGTTTCGCCCTGCTGCCGGGCTTCCAGACCGAGCTGACCGGACTCAATCACGACGAGGCGCTGGCCCTGCTGGTGGCCGGATCCCGGCGCGGTGCACAGGCTTTCGGCCTCGCCTCGCCCCTGGCCTCGGCCATGCGCAAGGTGGTGGACGCGCTGCCGGAGAGCTATCGCACCACCGCCGCCGACGCCGCCGAGCGCCTGCTGATCGATCCGGAAGTCGATCTGTTCTCCCGCACGGTCGAGCCCCGGGAACTGCCCGACCCCGTCGCGACCGTCGTGCGGCGGGCGGTCCTGGCCGGGCACAAGCTGCGCATTCACTACACCGCGCTCAACCAGGAGGCCCGCTGGCGCACGGTGGATCCGGTCGGCCTGGTCACCGTGCGCGGCAACGGCTATCTGCTGGCCATGCGCGGGGGCGCGGAACGCACCTACCGGCTCTCCCGCATCCTGGACGCCGAGGAACTCGACGAACCCGCGCAGCGCCCGGACCGCGTCGACCTCGACCGGGCCTGGCGCGAGCACGGCACCAAGTTCCGCACCGGCGGCGATCAGGTGACCGTGCGACTGCGGGTGAATCCGGCCCGGCGCGAGGAACTGGTCGGCACCGCGCTGGCCGTGCTCGCGGAGGAGACCGAGCCCGACGGCCGGCTGCTGCTCACGGTCACCTTCCAGGACCCGAGGCACGCCGAATGGGCGGTGTGGCAGCTCGCGGGCAACGCCGAAGCGCTGTCCCCGCGATGGTTGCGCACCACCCTGCGCGATCGCGCGGCAGCGCTCGCGGCACAGTACGACGAACCGGTGTGATGACACGACGAACCCGCGTGACGGCGAACGTCACGCGGGTTCGTGATATCCGGTCCGGCGAACTCAGCCCTTCGCGGTCTGCTCCGGTCGGTAGAACCACGCTTGCAGGTCGAAGTCCTCGCGAATCTTCTTCTGCTCCACCAGGAACTGCTTGGTCCCGGTCAGCAGGGTGACCCCGCGCTCGGAGAAGTTCTCCTGCGGGAAGTAGTCCCGCTGCGCGGCGGCGCGTACCACGGCCTCGGGCAGTTTCGACTGGGAGACTTCGTAGTTCACGTAGTCCTCCCAGTGCTCCTGGGCGTACTTGTTCGCCTCCGACAGCACCCGCTGCCAGGTGCCGCCGAAGTCCGGGTTGGTGTCCAGGAACGGCTGGCTGCTCACCGACGAACTGGTGCCGGCCAGGGCCGGGTGATTGTCCGCGATGGAATCGACCTGGTGGAAGCCCTTGGCCAGGAACGCCCGGAAGTAGGAGTTCGGATTCGTGTCGGGCAGCGCGACCGCGTCGATCTCACCGCTGGTCAGCGGCGCCTCGGCATCGGTGGACAGCAGGTGGATCAGCTGCGCGGCCGCCACGCCCTCGGCCTTCAGCGCACCCTGCAGATACCGGTCGATGTACGAGCCGGACTGCACCCCGACCTTCTTGCCCGCCAGATCCTTCAGCGTGCGGATGGCCGGATCCTTGGCCACCACACCGGCGTTGTACCCGACCGCGGCGATGGACAGCAGCCGCGTCTGCAACCCGCTGCCGCGCGCCACCAGCGCCGGGGTATCGCCGTAGGTGGCGACATCGAGCCGCCCGCCGACCAGCGCCTGATTCAGGTCCGGACCGTTCGGGAAGCTGAACACCTCGATCTTCTCCGCACCCAGCGGCGCCAGCGCGGGCAGCAGCGCCCCGCGCTGGTGGGCGAAACCGAGCGGGCCGGTCAGCACGTTGCCGGAACCGATGACGCCGATGCGCAGGGTCTCGATCTTGGTGCGGGTCGCCGAGCCGTCGTCGCCGCCGGAGCAGGCGGACAGCACCAGCGCGAGTGCGGCGACGGCGGCGGGCAGAACACGTTTGAGCTTGGACATGAAGAGCTTTCGGGAGATCAGAGTTCGGACAGGCGCGGGGGTGGCGCGCCGTGGGGCAGGCGGGGGCCGACCGCGATGAGGCTGCCGGGCTTGCGACCCCGGCCCCAGCCGATTTCCTTGCGGTAGCGGCCGATGTGGTCCTGCGGGATCAGCGTGGGATCCGGCAGCGGGGTGACGTTCGGGTCCACGTAGAGGGCGTCGGTCGGGCAGTACGCCTCGCACATGAAGCAGGTCTGGCAGTCCGATTGCCGTGCGATGAGCGGGATTCCGCTCTCGGTCCGGTCGAACACGTTGGTCGGGCAGACATCTACGCATTTGTCGCAGGCGATGCAGTCGTCCGCGCGCACGAGCTCGATCACGAGGCCACCGCCAGTCCCGTGGTGGTGGCGGCCGCAGTGGTCGCGGTCCACACCCGGTCGAGTCCGCCGGAGAGGATGTGATGGTGCTGGCCCGGATCCAGGTCCGGATGATCCGCGCGCTTGCTCATTCCGCGAGTTTCCTTGCGGGCCAGCGTCGATTCGTACATGAGCCGGCCGACCGCGGTGATCGCCGCGGCCTGCCGGTTGCGCACCCGCTCGTCGCCGGTGCCGCCGCCGAGGGTCTGCGCGCGAGCCCAGACGCCGTCCAGCGCGTCCAGGGCCGGGCGGATGCGATCGCCGTGCCGCAGGTAGTTCTTCTCGAAGGGGATCAGCTCGTGCTGCGCGGCGGCCACCACCTCCTCCGCGGTGACGGACTCCCCCGCGTCCGGCTCCAGACCGGTGCGCCCCGCACCGGTGAGCGCGGCGTGATCGGGACGCGGTGCGCTCAGGGCGAATCCGGCCGCGCCCTGTCCCGCCCAGCTGCCCGAGGACATCGCCCACGCCGAGTTGTGGCTGCCGCCGCCGGTGAAGCCGCCGCAGATGCGTTCGCGGGTCGCCGCGTCCCCGGCGGCGTAGAGCCCGGGCACCGAGGTCGCGCAGAGATCGTCGACGACGTCGATGCCGCCGGTGCCGCGCACGGTGCCCTCCGCGAGCAGGTCCACCTCGAAGCGATCGGTGAACGGGTCGATCCCGCGCCGGTCGAACTGCAGGAAGAAGTTGGGCTGACCCACCCGCATCTGCGCCTGCACGGTGGCGTCGGCGCGGTCGAGCTGCGCGAACACCTTCTCCGACAGCAGGGTTCGCGCGATGACCGAACGTCCCTTGGTCGAGCCCGCGCCCTCGAGCACGTCGCCGTTCTCGTGGAAGAAGGTGGCGTAGCCGTAGTAGGCGGTCTTGGTGACGGTCGAGCCCTTGGGCACGATGGCGTAGGCGTTGGAGAACTCCATGCCCGAGAATCGCGCGCCCACCTCGGCCGCCATGAGCGCGCCGTCGCCGGTGTTCACGTTGGTGCCCAGCGCCCGCGACAGGAACGCGCAGCCGCCGGTGGCGAGCACGACCGCGCCCGCCGCGATGCGATAGTCCCGGTCGAGCTGGCGCTGGTACCCGGCCGCGCCGCGCACCACGCCGTCACCGTCGATCAGCAGTTCCAGCGCCGGTGAGTGATCGAGGATCTCGACCCCGGCGCGCTTGACCCAGGCGCGCATCCGGCGCATGTACTCCGGGCCCTGTACGCCCGTGCGCATCGACTTGCCGGTGTTCGGATCGACCGGGAACGGGTACCGGCCCTCGACCGCGAGGCGGTTCATGTTGGTGTAGGTCTGGTCCAGGACCCGGTCCATCCAGTAGTGGTCGGCCAGGTGCCCGCCGAGGGTCTCGCGGCTGGCCTTGGCGTTGGCGCGGGCGGTGGCCTCGGGGGCGACGTACCAGACGCCGGTGCCCGAAGGCGCTGTGGCGCCGCTGGTTCCGGTGTAGCCCTTGTCGACCAGGATCACCTCCGCGCCGCTCTCGCGGGCGTGGATCGCGGCCCAGCAGGCGGCGGGGCCGCCGCCGATAACCAGGACATCCGTGCCGATCTGCCATGTGTCGGTCATAGGTCCGCTCCTGTCGGTGCATCGGGGTTCACGCCGAGCGCGATGAGCAGCCGGCGGCGTAGTGCGGAGAATTCGGGATGGACCACCGAGCGCGGGCGGGCCACGGTGATGTCGAAGGATTCGGCGATGGCGCCGTCGCGCAGGACGAGCGCGCGATCGGCCAGCAGCAGCGCCTCTTCCACGTCGTGGGTGACCAGCAGCACCGATTGCCGGTGCTGGGTCCAGAGCCGGGCCACCAGGGCCTGGGCCTTGAGGCGGGTCAGGGCGTCGAGCGCGCCGAAGGGCTCGTCGAGCAGCAGCAGTTCGGGATTGCGCACCAGGGCGCGGGCCAGCGCGACCCGCTGCGCCTCGCCGCCGGACAGCGTCGAGGGCCAGACATCGGCTTTGGCGGCGAGCCCGACCTCCTCCAGCGCGGCGAGCGCCTGTCCTTTGGAGCCGCGGTCCACCCCGAGAGTGACGTTGCGCCACACGGTCATCCACGGAATGAGCCGGTGCTCCTGGAAGACGATGGCCTTGGTCTTCGGGGCCTCGAACACCCCGGTGAAGCCGCGATCGAGGCCGCCGAGTCCGCGCAGCAGGGTGCTCTTGCCCGAGCCGCTGGCGCCCAGCAGCGCCACGAATTCGCCCGGGGCGATGTCGAGGTCGACGTCGCGCAGGACTGTGCGCCCGCCGAAACTGCGGGCCGCGCCGCGAATACGGACGCCGGCGCCGATGGTCGTGGTCATCACTGTCCTTCGAATCCGGTGCGCCAGGACAGGAATCGGCGTTCCAGCAGGCGCACGAAGGTGTCGGTCAGCAGGCCGAGCACCGCGTAGATGACGAGCACCAGGAAGATCTGGTCGGTGCGCAGGAACTCCTTGGCGTCGTTCATGAGGAAGCCGAGCCCGACCGGGGTGGTCTGCATCTCCGCGACCACCAGGGTGAGCCAGCCGATGCCGAGCGCCTGGCGCAGTCCGACCAGGATCTGGGGCAGCGCGCCGGGCAGGATGATCTTGGTGGTCAGCTCGAATCGATTGAGGCCCAGCGATTCCGCGGCCTCGACCAGGCGGCGGTCCACCCCGCGGATGCCCGCGAGCACGTTCAGGTAGATCGGGAACACCGGCGCCACGATGATCAGCGCGATCTTGAACGGATCGCCGATGCCGAACCAGATGATGAACACCGGAACCAGTGCCAGGGTCGGCAGCATGCGCAGCGCCTGCAAAGGTCCGTTGACGAGATCCTCGGCGGCGCGGAACAATCCGGCCGCCGCGCCCAGTACGAGGCCGATCGAGATGCCGATGCTCAGGCCGATCGCAACCCGCTGCGAGGACGCCGCCAGGTGCCGCCACAGCTCGCCGGTGCGAATCAGCTCCCAGCCCGCCTCGACGACCTCCGAGGGCGCCGGGGTCGTGGGGCCGAGCCAGCCCCGCGCGCCCAATTGCCACAGGACCAGGACCAGCACCAACCCGGAGGCTTTGCGCGCCGTGCCGATGACGCGGCGGATCCGGGTTCCCGATTCCGGGGTGGCGGCCTCGACCGGTACCGGGGCGACGGCAGGAGCGAGGGGCTCCAATTGCAGTGTCATGGACGGTGTCCTCACCCGAGAAGAAGTGTGCGGACACCGTAAGTCCGGGCACCGGCCCGAACGTATGGTTGCGATCAGCCCGATCCTGAATCCCGGACGCCGCCGGGCACACTGCCCGAAACGTTTGGTGCTTTTGCGTATTGACAGTTAGTGACCGATCGGTTGCAATGTTCGTGTGACCTACGACACGATCATCAAAGGCGCCCGCTGGTTCGACGGCACCGGCGCGCCCTCCGCACTTCGCCACCTGGGACTGCGCGGGGATCGCGTCGCCACGGTCTCGGCGGAACCGCTCGACGAGACCGGGTGCCCGCACGTCATCGACGCCACCGGCAAGTGGGTGACGCCCGGAATGATCGACATCCACACGCATTACGACGTGGAGGTGCTACGCGCGCCGGCGCTGGCCGAGTCGGTCCGGCACGGCATCACCACGATCATGCTCGGCTCGTGTTCGCTCTCGACCGTGCACGTGGAGGCCACCGACGCGGGCGACCTGTTCGGCCGGGTCGAGGCGATCCCGCGTCAGCACGTCATCTCGGCGGTCGCGGACAAGACCTGGCGCACCGCGCACGAGTACGTCGAGGCCCTCGAAGAGCTGCCGCTGGGGCCGAATGTGGCCGCCATGCTGGGACATTCGGACATCCGCACGGCGCTGATGGGGCTGGACCGCGCCACCCGCAAACGCGTGCAGCCCAGCGCCGCGGAACTGGCGGCCATGGAGGGCGCGCTGTGCGAGGCGCTCGACGCCGGATTCGTGGGCATGTCCGCGCAGCAACTGCTGTTCGACAGGCTCGACGGCGATGTCGCGCGCTCGCGCACCCTGCCCTCGACCTACGCCGGCGCCCGGGAACGGCGGCGGCTCAATCGCATTCTGCGCCAGCGTGATCGGGTGCTGCAGGCCGGTCCGGACATCGCCTCGCCGCGCAGCATCGCGGCCATGACGCTGAGCACGCTGGGGCTGTTCCGGCCCAAGCTCAAGACCACCCTGCTGTCCGCGGCCGACCTCAAGGCCAATCCGTACCTGGTCTACATCATGGGTCCGCTGGCGCGCCTGCTGAACCGGCTGGGCGGGGACTTCCGCTGGCAGCATCTGCCGGTGCCGTTCGAGGTGTACGCCGACGGCATCGATCTGGTCATCTTCGAGGAGTTCGGAGCGGGCGCGGCCGCCCTGCACCTGGCCGATCAGGTCGAGCGCAACGCGCTGCTGCGCGACGAGGCGTACCGGCGCCGATTCCGCCGCGAATACGACGCCAAGTTCGGGATGCGGGTGTGGCATCGCGACTTCTTCGACGCCGAGATCGTGGACTGCCCGGACAGCGCGGTCATCGGCAAGACCTTCGGGCAGGTGGGCCTCGATCGCGGCGGGCTGCATCCGGTCGACGCGTTCCTGGACCTGGTCGTGGAGTACGGCACCAAACTGCGCTGGCGCACCACGATTTCCAATCACCGGCCCGAGATCCTCGATCGCTACAGCGCGGATCCCGGTGTGCAGCTGGGCTTCTCGGACGCCGGAGCGCACCTGCGCAACATGGCGTTCTACAACTTCGGGCTCCGGTTCCTGCGCCGGATCCATCGCGCGGAACAGGCCGGGCGGCCTATCATCTCGCTCGAGCACGCGGTGCACCGCATGACGGGCGAGCTCGCGGACTGGTACGGCATCGAGGCGGGGCGCCTGCGCGAGGGCGACCGCGCGGACCTGATCGTCATCGATCCCGCGCACCTGGACGAGAGCCTGGAGGACTACGCCGAGGACGTCATTCCCGCGTATGACAATCTGTCCCGCATGGTCAATCGCAACGACGCCACCGTCTCGGCGGTCTTCATCGGCGGCGAATACGTGTTCGGCGACGGTGTGGCGGCGCCCGCGCTGGGCACCCGCCGCACCGGCCGCTTCCTGCGGGCGGGAGGCCGATGACGGCGACGATGGGACGTCGCACCCAGGCCGAACGCAGCGCGGCGACCGTCGCCGCGCTGGTCGAGGCCACCATCGAGGCCATCGGCGAGGTCGGCTATCACGGGGCCTCGCTCGGTGAGATCAGCAAGCGCGCCGGCATATCCAAGGGCGCGATCTTCCGGCACTTCGATTCCCGCACCGATCTGGTGGTGGCCGCGGCGAACGAGGTGCGGCACCGGCACATTCGCAGTGCGGCCGAGGTGATTCGGCCCGAGAACCGCACCGGGCCCATCGATCTGGTGGAACTCATGATGCGGGTGCGCGGTCAGATTCGGCATCGAACGAACGCGGTGTGGTTCGAACTGCTGGTGGCCGCGCGCACCGAAGCCGATCTGCGCGAACGTCTCGAGCCGGTGGCGCGGGCGCTGCTGGACGAGGTCGAGGAGTTGGCCGTGGCCGCGCTGTCACCCACGCTGCCCGCGGATATGGCCCGGCTGCTGGCCACCTCGCTGATTCACATGTTCGACGGCGAGGCCATCTTCCGCTCGACCTACCCGCGGCCGGAGCTCGAGGAATCGCGCATCACGCACATCGCCGACGCGTTCGAACAGCTGACCGGGGCGGCTGCCGACGCGCAGGGCCGGGACTCATAGCCGCAGACCCGCGTCCACGATGGCCGCCGCGACCGCGTGCAGGCGCAGCTGTTTCTGCCGGGCGTAGCGCCGGATGGTCTCGAACGCCTCGTCGGTGGTGATGTCGTTGGTCGTGGCGATGACGCCCTTGGCTTGCTCGATCACCACGCGCGATTTGAGCGCGTGCTGCAGCTGTTCCATCAATTGCTGCTGCTGGCGGCGCTTGTCGGCGTTGACGACGTAGCCGGTGGCGATGTCGGCCAGCACCCGGGCCGCCTCGATCTCGGCGGGTTTCCATTCCCGCCGGGTGACGTCGTACAGGTTGACCACGCCGACCGGTTCGCCCAGGTGCATGGGAATGCCCATCGCGGACACTATCCCGTGCTCGGCGGCGACGGTCGTGTAGTTCGGCCACCTGTCCATATGCGCGGTCAGATCCGCGACGGGGACCGGTACGCCCGATTCGAAGGCTTCCATGCAGGGACCCTCGCGGGTGGCTTCCTGGCAGCGTTCTATCGCGGCGATCGCCTCGTTGGGCGCGGTCACGAAGCGCAGCTGGCCGTCGGTGTAGAGCGAGACTCCCGCGCCGGCGAGATCGAGCACCGTGGCCACGCCGTCGACCAGCTCGTCGAGGGCCGTGGGCACGTCGTACTCGGTGGGCAGCAGGCGCGCGAAACGAGCCAGCACCTTCAGCAGTGCGTCACTGTCATAGGACATACCAACCTCCCGTGCGTCGTTGTCCTGTCCTTTCGCACTACCCCGGTGCGCGGTCACAACACGGTGACAACCGTCCCGCCGCGCCCGATCCGGACATAATGTCCGGTCCGTGTGCCCCTGAGCACGGCGTCCGCGGGTGCGCCGGGCTATCATCTGCTTCGAATCGAAAACGACTGCCGGCCAGTATGTTCGGTTCGCCCTTTTCCACCCCTGACCCCGGTGGCAACGGTTCATTTCCGACCATTGGGAAGGCATCGTCAGATGCGCGTAACGAACATCACCGGTTTCCGGCCGTACCGGCGTGGCGACTCGCCGCGACACCGATCCGGCGGATAGCCGCGCCCCCGCCGGCAACCGGCGACCCTCCAGCTCTGCCCTCCAGCGTTCGCCACGGCGCTCAGCATCCGCGGTCCGCCGGGCCGCTCCGCGCTCGTCACGCCCTGTCTGGGTGTGGCCGCCGTCGTGGCCGCGTACGGCATGTCCTCGCATTCCACGACACCCCGCCGTCAGCCGGGGACCCCACCCCCTCCAGGAGCGTTCGTGCACCTTCTCGGCCAGCCCATCACCGTCCTGCTCGTGGAAGACGATCCCGGCGACGAGATGATGACGCTCGAGGCCCTCGGTGAGAACGAGGCGCACAACACGGTCTTCGTGGCCCGGGACGGCCAAGAGGCCCTGAACTTCCTCTACCGCGCCGACCCCCACTCGACCGCGCCCCGCCCCGACCTGATCCTGCTCGACCTCAACCTCCCGAAATACAACGGCCGCCAGATCCTCGAGCGCATCAAGACCGACCCCGACCTGTGCACGATCCCCGTGGTGGTCCTGACGACCTCCTCCGCCGAGGAAGACGTGCTCAGCAGCTACCGCCTGCACGCGAACGCCTACGTCACGAAACCCGTGGATTTCCCCCGCTTCCAGGAGGCCATCAAACAGATAGACGACTTCTTCGTCCGCACCGCCCGCCTCCCCACCCTCTGACGGTCGGTATATGGGATGGACGCGGTGTGCCACTCCGAGCGCACCATCCCCTGATTCGGCAAAGCCATTCAGCGGCAACGAGTCTGGTGCGTCGGGATCGACTCGCACGTCTGCACGGCGAGGGTGGTGCGGCGCTGGGCCGAGTTGCTCGTGAGGACGGGCGGTGCGGCGGGCGGGCCATCGGCGCAGGTGAGGGTGGGATAGGTTGGGCGGAGGGGCGAGTGGAAGGGCGGTGGTCGGGATGGGTGACGCGGACAAGGTGAACTGGAAGCACCTGAAGACCCGGGTGCCGGACGACGGGGATCGGGCGGCGTTGCGGGCGGTGCTGGTGGAGCGGGCGCTCGCGGTGCGCGAGCGGGGCTGGGACGCGTGCCGGGCCGAATGGTCGCCGGGTGAGGTGGCGGACGTGGCCTATCTGCTGAACGATTCGGCCGTTCTCGACGAGGTCGAGGAGCACGAGGGGTCGGTGCTCACGCGCTACGCGGGAAATCTCTACGGGTTCAACGGCGCGCGCAAGGACATCGCGGCGGGGTTGGTCGGAACACAGGAATGGTTCGCCGCCACGCGGGCGGAATTGGCCTCCCGCTGAGGTCGGCGCGGGTTTCCGGGAATAAGCCGGAATATAGCGCATTGCGATCAGACTGACCGCAAACGCTTACATTTTCCTCGACTCGAGTTGCCATGTGTGTGCTGTCCGAGAAGTTGGAGCACACCAGCACCGAATCAATCGAGGGAAAACGTCATGGGTCAGAATTCGTACCGGTTTGCTGCGGGCATCGCCGCGCTCGGGCTGACGGTGCTGGCCGCACCGCCCGCGCAGGCCGATCCCGCACCGCTGAACGGTTTGTTCGCCCTCGCGCCCGGTGTGTGCGCCAACGGCGCGGTCACCGGCAGCTTCTTCCGGATGATCCTGCCCACCGGCGACGCGAGCGGACCCTACCTGCAGAACAGCGATTCGCGGTGCAGCGATCAGACGGTGACCCCGCTGTCCGCGGGCAGCGACGGCGGCCTCGTCACCGGCGGCTACCAGCCCCAGCCCGCCGCGGCGTTCGACGGCGCGGGCAACGCGGTCTCGGGACGGGTCACCACGCCGGTCCGGTTCTACGGCGTCGACTTCGCCACCGCCACCAACCCCGTCGATCCGCAGACCGGTACGGGCGCTGCCCTGCCGCAGCTGTTCAGTGACGGCGGCCGCCTGACGGGTGATCTGAGCAGCCTCGGCGTCACCTGGAACAACCAGGTCTTCAATCAGGGTTCGCCCAAGCCCGGCGGTGGACTGCCGGGCAAGACCGGTCCGATCAACGGAAGCATCGACGCGGCAGGCAATTTCGTCATCGAGTGGACCAGTCAGATCGTGGGCGGGCCGTTCAACAACTTCACCGGACTGTGGCATCTGGCCGGGCAGTATCGCGGCGCCCTGCCCCAGGCCGCGCCCGCCGCCGCGCCGCTCGCGCCCGCCGCACCGCAGGCCGTTCCCCCGGCCGCCGCCGCGCCCGGGATCGATCCGGTGGCTCCCGCGCCGGCTCCGGCAGGCGCCGCGCCCGCGGCGGCCTCCACCACCGCGCCCGCGCCGCAGACCGCGCAGGCCGCCCCCGCCCCCGTCGCACAGGTCACCGAACTTCCTGCGAAGCAGAGCAATTCGTGGCTCATGGCCGGACTCGTGGCCCTGGCCGTCGTGGCCACCGGCGGCGTGTTCGGGGCGAACCGCCTGGCCCGCATCCGGATTCGGCGATGACGGCGGCGCCACCGTCGGCCGGGCTCCCCGCCTACGCCGACTACGTCTCGCACGTCGAGAGCGCGCCGCCGCGAGCGGGCAGCCGCCTGCCGTTCCTCGCCCTGATGGCGCTCGGTGTGCTGCTCGTGACCGTCCCCCTGGTCACCGGCATGTTCCCGCGAGCGGTCAAGGGCGAGGCCATGATCGCGGCCTTCGAACCGCACATGAGCCCGGACAGCCTGGGGAACTACCGCGCCGACTTGCGGGTGCTCGGCGAGGCCCGCGCGAACCTGCTCGCACTGCGGGCCGCCGGGCAGGAGCCGGGCCGGTTTCCACTCATCGATACCTTCGTGCGGGACTACCCGGCCATCGAGTCCGACCTGACCGGCATGGTCGACCGGATCGAGGCCAACCGGGACAACTACCGAAAGCTTTCGGGCACAACGCCGTTCGGCACCCTGCCGTGGCTGCTCGCGCTGCCCGGACTCGTGCTGATCGGAGCGGGCGGCTTCGGCCTGCGCAGCGTGGCCCAGGGCCGGCGCGGGGTGGGCTGGTACGGCGTGGCCGCGCTCGCCGGAGCGGGCCTGCTGCTGGTGCCCGCCACCGGCGGGCTGTTCCAGGCCGCGCCCGCCGCGCAACCGCTGATCGAGGACTTCCGGCCGATTCTCACGCACGAGCGCGTGCGCGCGGTCCAGGGCTACTTCGTGACCATCGTCGGCGCGGACGGCGAGCTGAACAGCCGCTACTCGGGGGCACTCGCGGCCGCGCATCCCGAAGCGGACCGCGCGGGCATCGCCGCGCTCGAGGCCCGCTGGCAGCCCATGACGGCCCGGTTCGCGAGTCTGGTCGGCGTCCTGAACGACAACGTCGAGAACTTCGATGCCGTTGCCGCGCTCGATGATTCGACCGCTCCGCTGGGCGTCACCGCGTTCCGCGTGCTCGGCTGGGGTTTCGCGGTCCCCGGCGCGCTGGCCCTGGCCGGTGCGGCAGCCGGCGTGCGGCTATCCCGTGTCGATTCCCGCCCCGGCGGTTCCCCAGGAGGTGCCTCGGCATGAGAATTCTCGGACGACGGGCCGGGCGCGTCCTCGCCGCGCTCGCGGCAGTGGCCACCGTAACGGTGACCGGCTGTGGCGCAGGCGATTCCGGCGCACCCGCGAGCGGTCCAGAACAACTGACGGGCCTACTGCGCTTCACCGCGGGCGCGGTCGCCGGCGACTCGGTGTCCGGCACCTGGTTCCGCATGGTCCAGCCCGGCGGCACCCCAGCCGACGGCCCGTACATGCCCAACGGCGACTCGCCCGCGCAGGGCGGTTCCACCACGCTCCTCGAGCCCGGCACCGAGGGCGGGCTGCGGATCGGCGGCTACCAGAGCGAACCGATTCCCGCCTTCGCACAGGGCAATTCGCTGGCCGCCTCCATCACCAAGCCGACCAAGTTCTTCGCCGTGGAATTCGGCACCTCCACCAATCCTGTGGACCCGCAGACCCGGCGGCCGGTGCCCCCGCCGACGGTGATCAACGACAACGGCACGCTCACCGCCGATCTCTCGGCCTGGGCGGCGTCCTGGAACGACCAGGAATTCAATCAGGGCGCCCCCAAACCGCCGGAGAAACAGGGCGCACAGGTCGCGGGAGCCGAACAGGTGCAACGCGTCTGGGACTGGGTCGCCCAGCGCTGGTTCGACCGCCCGAGCGCAGACGCCGCCCAGGGCCCCTCGGCGACCGGCACCTACGACCCGCGCACCCGAGCCTTCACCCTCGAGTGGACCAGCCTCATCGTCGGCGGGCCGTTCAACGGCTTCACCGGCGTGTGGCACCTGGAGGGCTTCTTCGAACCCGGCACGACGGCGGGTCCGGCCACCACGACATCAAGGAGTACAGGGCGATGACTTCCGCCGACACCACCCGGCGACCGGGCGTAGCCGCGGCCATCCGCGCCGTCGCCGCGCTGACCGTCATCGGCAGCGCGGCCGCCGTCACGGCACTGACGGTGCTGGACGACGAGCAGCGGCCGGTCGCCTCGACCGCCACCGCGCAGACCCCGGTCACCGCGGCGAGCGCGCCGGTCGCGGCCGCACCGACCGCCGCCGAAGGTGCGGTCTCCGCCCCGGCCCCGGCGGACGTGCCGGCGGGACAGGCACCGAATGCGAGCGTCGCACTCGGCGTTCCCGGCGCCGGCGTGCCGCCGGGCGCGGGTGCGGGCCCGGGCGCATCGGTCCCGTTGAACCCGGGTGCCGGGCCCGCCGCATCAGTACCGCTCAATGCGGGCGCGGGGCCCGCGGCTTCGGTTCCGCTCACCTCGGGCGGCGGACCCGCGGCGTCGGTCCCGTTGAACGTCGGCCCCGGCGGTTCGGTTCCGGCCACGGACCCCGGCACCCCGCTGGCCGCCGCCAACCCGTTCGCCACCGCCCCGGTCGACACCCAGCCCGCCTGCCCGCTGGGCTGGCCCGCGCCGAAACAACAGGGCGGCCTGGCGTCCCTGATCGGCCTGGCTCCCCTGGCCGGCCCGTTCTCCTCGGAGGCGTTCGCGCTCGGCTCGGTCTACCAGCCGATCCTGCGCCTGGTGGGCCCGGTGCTGGCCGAGATCTCCCCGGTGATCACCCAGCACCAGCCGCTCATCGATCCCCTCATAGCCCAGGTACAGGGCGTGGAAGCCGTTGTCCTGGAAGCGATCCTGCCCTACTACGGCCCCTACCGCGCCCAGCTGATCGCCGCAGAGGGCGAGCTGGCCAAGACCCTGGCCCCGATCCTGGACCGCGCCTACAACAGCGAGATCGCCTCCTGCTTCGTGGCGTGGCAGGGCCAGATCATCGAGCAGGCCAAGGGCGGCCGCATCACCGTCGCTTCCCTGGCGCACCCGGGCACGGTGGTCGAACTCGGCCCGAAGGACTGACACCGCGCGCCCACCGCCTGGCAACCGGCGACGGGCTACGCACCGAAAGCGTTGCGCGCGTCCGCAGAGCACCAGCCCGGCGGAGGCGGCCCGCCCGCCCCGCCCCGCAATCCAGCACCTGTCGGCGCACGGTCCCGGCACTGCCCTGTGCGTTCGGCACGGAACCAGCGCCGCCCCTACTCTGACGCTGTATAACCGGACACTGCCACAGGCGAGTCAGCCTGTGGCAGTTGATGTTCTGCGCTCCTACGCTGAAATTCCTCTTAGGGGGCGAGCAGCGTGATGCAACGTTTTCTCTTCCTGTTCGTGGCGCTGATCGCCGCGGCATCGACCTACGATTACTGCCGGTCGCCGGGCTACTACCCGATTGTCGCGGCGGCGGGTGTCATGCTCACCCTGCTGCTGGTCGAACGCGCGATCCGGTAGCGCGACATGGCAGCGAAAAAGACTCCGGGGCAGCCTGTCTCGGTGCGCCGGACCCGGGCGCCGCCATCCGAGCGGCCCCGGACCCGCGCTACAGGTAGCTGCCCACCGCGGTGGTGTCCTCCGGTGCGGCCTGGATCCGGGTGGGGTGATCACGCGCTTCGATCAACTCCGCCAGGGTCATTCCGCCCGGCTCCACGGCCGGTTTCGGGCGGTTGCCGAGTTCGCGATCGAGCCAGGCCGCCGCTTCCACGGGCGAGAGCCGTCCGACCTCCAGCTGCGCCAGGCAGCGGCCGGGGCGCACCACCGCCGGGTGCAGGCGGGACAGGTTCTCGTTGGTGGTGATGGCCACCAGCACGTCCCGGCCCTGCCCGAGCATGCCGTCGGTGAGGTTGAGCAGGCGCGAAAGCCCCTGTCCGGTGGACTCTTTCGCGGAGCCGCGAATCAGCTCGTCGCAGTCCTCCAGCACCAGCAGCCGCCATTTGCGCTTGCTGTCGTCGTAGGTGTCGACCCCGATCGCGACCTCCATGAGGTAGCCGGGATTGGAGAACAGCACCTCGGGATCGAGCACGCAGTCCACCTGGCACCAGGACGACCATTCCCGGGCCAGCGCCCGCAGCGCCGACGTCTTGCCGGTCCCGGGCGGGCCGTGCAGGAGCAGTAGCCTGCCGCTGACGTCCTCGGCGCGCAGGGCCATCAGCCTGCCCAGCGCGGCACCGATGTCGTTGCCGTAGTTCTGCTCGATCTCCGCCCAGGTGGAGGCGCCGATGGCGCGCTCGCGGCGGTTGAAACCGTGTGCGCCGCTGTGCCAGAAGCCCATGGACACCTGCGTGTCGTCGGATTCCTCGGCGACGGTGGCGTCCTTGGAGCACACGTCGATGACGGTGCGCGCCAGTTCCTCGGTGACGGCGCTGACGTGCAACATGGCGGTGCCGTTCGTGCGGCGCAGCACCCGCAGCATCCAGCCGTCACCGGCCGCGAGGGTGGTCCGGGTGCTTTCGTCGTCGCTGGTGCGCAGGATCCGCGCGTCCTCCGGGCACAGCGGCGCGTCGGGTTTGACCCGCTCGAGCTCGGCCGACAACGCGTGCGGCTGCTCGCCGCTCACGAAGGGCGCCAGCCCGAGCGCGTCGATGATGTCGCGCGGCGAATCCGAGTCGTCCAGGCTCATCACCCACGACATCGCCGCGGGCGCCGCCTCTTCGCGACCGACCAGCCGAAGTCGTTCCTGGGGTGTGGAAGTCATTCCGACGATGATCCGGATTACGCCCGGGCGGGTCCACCGAATTTTCGATCTTCAACGGGGCGCGGGTTTGTCACCCGTGACAAGCGCCCGGCGGCCGATTTTCACCTCTGACAGAAACAGCGCGCTGACCCCGCGCGAGCGCAAATCCACTGCTACCGTCGGGAATCGTCAGCGCGGAAATATCCGGCGGGCAATGGAATAGGCCGCCTGCTTGCTGGCGCGGTGGCCTCCGCCTCCGGTGATACCGGATCGGAGGCCACTTCCCGCCCCGGTTTCCACTGCACCGCAACCCATCTCGAATCGGATATTCCGGAACTTCCACGCGTGCTGCGCCGAATGCTCGATGGTCGCCGAAGGCCCGTGCGAGAATCGAGACAGCCGCATTCGCTCTCCACGCGGCACAGGTTGGCCGTGATTCAGTGGGTTGCCGCCGGGCCGGAGCTGGTACCGCGGGGCGGCGCCGATGGTGATCTTTCACCACCACGATGGTGTGCGGAGACATCGACGACGGAACGACCAGCGCGCCCGTCGTGCATCGAACGCGAAATCACCGGGAACTACCCACTCTTCGCGCATCCTCAACGATCCACAGTGCGGAATCGAGGAGTCCTCAGATGCAAACGCCCGCCTACACCCGAGGGTATCGAAGCGGCTACCGCCAAGGGTTCAAGCAAGCGATGCTCCACAACCCGGAGAGCGATCCACCGGACCCGGTCGTGCCGGCCGGGGTCGGTGACTATCCGTACGGCTTCAGCGAGGGCTACGACACCGGGTATCACAACGGACTGGCCCGCCTCGCCCACACCGAGGCCCGCGGCCGCTGACGCCGGTGCGCCGATGAGGCCCGCACCCGGGTCGGGGATCCCCGGGTTCGGACCTCAGGCCAGCCACCAGGACACCGCGAAGACGACGAAGGTCGCCGTCACCAGCACCACGGCCAGCGCCTGGGCGAGCCGCGGCCGCCGGCGTTGGAGCCGCTCCACGGCGACATACAGCCCGCCGATGGCCAGGATCGGCAGCACCGCCGGGATGATCAGTGCGACCAGCGGCCCGATGATCCAGCCCGCGATCCGGAACTTGCCCCACAGTGTTCCCAGGAGCAGCGGTATGACCAGCGCGCCCGCGATGCCACCGACGAGAGCTTGGACCGGTTCCTCACCGATCCACGGGACGCCCGGTATTCCGGGGGTGTCCAGCAGGTCGAGGGTCGACCACAGTCCGAGCAGCACGATGACGATCAGCGTGCCGTAGAGCGCGGCGCGGTAGTGCAGTTTCTGCAGCGGCGTCCAGTCCACCTGCCGCGCGTGGTGCATGGTCGCGGCGGTGACCGCGGCCCACACCATCCAGCGCCGGATGAGCCCGGTTCCGGTCTTGGCCATGGCATCTCGGAAGATGCGGTCGGCCTCGTCGCGGAAGATCTCGCGCTGGGCGATGTAGCTCGCGGGCTCGTCGCCGTTCAGCACCAGCCCGTCGTGCAGGATCGCGGCGGGCAGATGCGCCCCGGTCTTGGGCACCAGCCAGGTCAGGAACGCGGGCACCGAGGTGAGGTCGGTGGTCCAGTTCTCCAGGTCGGCGGGCACCAGAATCGTGCCGAGCCCGATCCCGGGGGCATCGTCGTTGTAGCCGATCCGGCGCAGCAGCCGGAACTCCTCGCGCCGGGTCTCGTCGTTGAAGCGCCGATCCAGCACGATCGTGAGGTCGGGTTCGGGCTCTTTGGGAGTGTCGTCGGGCCCGCCGCCCTCGGGTGTCACCGGCCCGGGCGGGCCGGGCGGCGCAGCCGCCGGGGGCATGTTCACCACCACCGCGTCGGGAGCGACAGCGTCCGCGGCCGCCTCGGCCGGTGCCCCGCCCGCGTCGTAGAACGGTCCGCTGTCCTGCTCCACCTGGAGCTTCATCGATCCAGGATGACAGCCCGACGATACGAACCGATCTAGTTCTGACGGCGTTTCGCTGTCGAATTCCGCAGGTCGGACCGGGTGCCCGGTCCGGCGGGCCGTGTCAGCGCTCGCGCACGGTGAGGGTCAGCGCAACCGGGGTGGAGACGGCCCCGCTCTCGTCCGGACAGCAGGCGCAGTCCTGTGCGGCGGCCGGCGATGGAATCGGCCGGGGCGCAGGGGAACTCACGGGCACGAGCGGGCGGAGCCGGCCCGCCCGGAATGCGTTGGCGATGACGAAGACCTCGGCGATCTCGTGGATCAGCACGACGGTGGCCAGACCGAGAACGCCCAGGGCCGCGAGCGGGACGAGCGACAGGACGATCGCGGCCGACAGCCCGATGTTCTGCAGCATGATGGTGCGCGCGCGGCGGGCATGGGCCAGGGCCTGCGGGAGGTGGCGCAGGTCGGTCCCGAGCAGGGCGACGTCCGCGGTCTCGATGGCGACGTCGGTTCCCATGGCGCCCATGGCGATACCGACGTCGGCGGTGGCCAGGGCGGGGGCGTCGTTGATGCCGTCGCCCACCATGGCGACCGCGCCCCGCCGTTGGGCGCGCAGCCGGGTGACGCGGTCGGCCTTGTCGGCGGGCCGCAATTCGGCGTGCACGGCGGTGATCCCGGCGCGGGCGGCGAGCGCGTGTGCGGTGCGGGTGTTGTCGCCGGTGAGCATCGTGACCGTGACCCCGGCCGCGTGCAGAGCCGCGACGGCTTCGGCGGCCTCGGGGCGGAGATCATCGCGAATACCGATCAGGCCCAGCACTTCCCCGTCGTGTTCGACGACCGCGACGGTCGCCCCCGCGTCCTGCAGGCCGATCACCTCGCGGTGCAGCCCGGCCGGATCCACCCAGCCCGGCTTGCCGAGCCGGGCGGGCTTGCCGTCGACGGTGCCCTCGAGCCCGGCCCCCGGGATGGTCGAGACATCAACGGCGGGGTCGGGATTCGGTGCGGCCGCGAGTATCGCCGCGGCCAGGGGGTGTTCGCTGCGCGCTTCCAGCGCGGCCGCGACCCGCAGGATTCGTTCGACGGGCACCTCGGGTGCGGGTACGACGTCGGTGACGGCGGGCCGGTTCGCGGTGAGGGTTCCGGTCTTGTCGATAGCCACCGCGCGGACCGCGCCCAGGGTTTCCAGGGCCGCCCCGCCCTTGACCAGCACGCCGAGCCGGGTGGCCGCGCCGACCGCGGTGACCACGGTGACCGGCACGGAAATGGCCAGGGCGCACGGCGCGGCCGCGACCAGGACCACCAGGGCGCGTTCGAACCAGAGTGCCGGATCACCCAGCAGCGCACCGCATCCGGCGATGAGGGCGGCCAGCACCATGATCGCCGGGACCAGCGGGCGAGCGACGCGATCGGCGATGCGCTGGCGCACGCCCTTGCGCCGCTGCGCGTCCTCGACGATCCGCACGACCTTGGCGAGCGAGTTGTCCCGGACCGTCGCGGTGGCTTCGACGAGCAGCACCCCGTTGGCATTCACCGAACCGGCGAACACCGTGTCGCCGGGACCGGCCTCCACGGGCATGGACTCACCGGTGATGGCGGAGGTGTCCACCGCCGACCTGCCCTCGCGCACGATCCCGTCGCTGGCCACGCGTTCGCCCGCGCGCACCACCATGACCGCGCCGACGGCCAGCTCGGCGGGTTCGATGTCGTGTTGAGTTCCCGCCCGCAGCACCGTGATTCGCTTGGGGACCAGGGCCAGCAGCGCACGCAGGCCGCGCCGGGTGCGCGCCAGCGAATGCTCCTCGAGCGCCTCGGTGATCGAGAACAGGAAGGCCAGCGCGGCGGCCTCGGCGTACTCGCCCAGCGCGAGCGCGCCGACCAGGGCGATGGTCATGAGCGTGCCGACGCCGATGCGTCCGCGCAGGAGCGCGCGCAGGGTGCCGGGGACGAAGGTCCACCCGCCCAGCCCGACCGCCCCGAGATAGGCGATCGCGCCCGCGGTCTCGGCGCCCAGTCGGCGCGCGAGGAAGCCCGCGATCAGGAGTGCGCCCGCGGCCAGCGCCAGGCGCATGTCCCGGACCTGCCACAGGCGCTGGTCGGTGTCGTCGGCGGGACGGTGTTCGCGTTCCCCGCAGCACGCCTCGCCCATCAGCAGCACCCGTCCCGTTCGGCGTCCGGGCAGCACGCGGGATCCACGGCCAGTACCAGGCCCAGCAGGTCGTCCAGCGCGCGGGCGATGCGCGGATCGGCCAGTTCGTACCGGCTGCGCCGGCCCTCCGGCACCGCCACCACCAGCCCGCAACCGCGCAGGCAGGCCAGGTGATTGGACAGGATCTGCCGGGAGACCCCGATGCGCTCGGCCAGTTCCGAGGGGTAACCGGGCGCGCCGCGCAGGGCCAGCAGGATCTGCGCGCGGGTGGAATCGGAGAGCGCGTACCCGAAGCGGGACAGCGCGTCACTGTGCACCATGGTGACCATGCGGCATACAGTACAGAATATTCTGTACTAATTGGTGAGGTGGTCCGCGCGTCGCTCGGCGAGTCAGGGGATCGCGCACCTCCCCCGCCTGCCCGGCCGTGCCCTAGGGTGCTTCCATGTCCGCGACCACCTGGCGGGGCGCGGTCCTGATTCGCCCCGGCGTCTTCGCCTTCACCGGCTCGATCGGCCCCACCGGAACACATGCGCACCACGCGGTGCAGATCATGGCGGCCGACCACGCCATGACCGTTGCCGACGCGGACGACAGCCTGTGCACGGGAACGCAATTCGTCATTCCCGCCGACACGACCCACCGGATCACGCGGGGTGCGACGGCCGGCGCCGCGGTCTTCCTCGATCCGGAATCCGCAGCGGGCCGTGCCGCCGACCTGCGCGCGCGAACACTCGGCTGGACGGGCGGACCGGCGCTGATCACCGGCGCCGCGACCGGCATCGCGCTCGATCGGCTCGTCTCGGACCTGATCGACACGCTCGCACCAGAGGGTGATCGCGCCGCGACCGCGCCACGGCATCCCGCCGTCCAGCATGCCCTGGACCTGCTGCCCGCCCTGGTGGCCAACGGCACGGTCGGTACCGCCGACATCGCCACGCGCGCCGGTCTTTCCACCAGCCGCCTCACCCACCTGTTCAGCGCCCAGGTCGGGCTGCCGCTGCGGCGCTACGCGCTGTGGCTGCGCCTGACCCTGGCCATCGCCGAGGTCGCCGCCGGACGCGATCTCACCACCGCCGCGCACGCCGCCGGTTTCTCCGACAGCGCGCACCTGACCCGCACCTGCCGGGAGAACTTCGGTCTCGCGCCCTCGGCGCTGAGCCGGAACGTGCTCTGGCACATCGCGCATGCGCCGTAGCCGAATCGTTCAAGCCGCGCGCGGGTGCCGCGACCGAGGATCGACCGCATGCACACTTTCGCACAACGCCTCGCCCGCTACGGCTACGTCCCGCTCATGCTGCTCGGGGTGAACGGCCTGGGCATCGCGCTCGCCGGCGCCGGGGCCCCGAAATACTGGCTGCTGGTCTTGCTGGCCGCGGCGATCGCCCTGTCGTTCACCGTCGAACGGCTCATCCCCTACGAGACCTCGTGGAACGGCGAGCAGGCGGACAGCCGTCGCGACCGCGTCCACGCCGCGGTGAACGAGACCCTGCTGCTGGTGAGCGTGGCCGCCATCCCGCTGCTCAGCGCGATCGTCCCGGCGCCCGAACTCTGGCCCGCGAGTTGGCCTTTCGGCTGGCAGGTGCTGTTCGCGATTCTGGTCGCGGACTTCGGCATCACCGTGGTCCACCTGGCCAGTCACAAGATCGGCGTGCTGTGGCGCTTCCACGCCGTGCACCACAGCATCACCCGGTTCTACGGGCTCAACGGCCTGATGAAGCATCCGCTGCACCAGACCGTCGAGATGGCGGCCGGGGTCATGCCGCTCGTTCTCATCGGCCTGCCGATCCAGGTGGCCGCGGCCCTCGCGCTGGCGACGGCGGTGCAACTGCTGCTGCAGCACTCCAACGCCGACTACCGGGTCGGACCGGCCGGATACCTGCTCGCGCTCAACGCGGGGCACCGTTTCCATCACCTCAAATGGGCGGGCGTCGGGGACGTGAACTTCGGCCTGTTCACCCTGATCTGGGATCACCTGTTCCGCACGTACTCCTACGATCCGGCGCGGCGCTTCACCTCCGACCAGCTCGGCATGGCCGCGGCGCCGGATTTCCCGGTCGGGTACCTGGACCAGCTCACGTACCCGTTCATCCCGGCGAACGGCGTTCGTGCCGAACCGCGCGCGACTCAGGCGTGAGGTGGGACGAGCCCGGAGATCAGCGCGACGAGCTGATGCGGGCGGGCGGTGTCGGCGAGTGCCTTGCCGTTGGTCAGGATCGCGCCCGACACCCCGCGGTCCGGATCCGACCAGCCGTACTGGGTGGTGAGTCCGCTACGGCCGAAATGGGATCGGGTGTCGCGGCCGAACTTCGAGCGGCGCGCACCCAGCTCGTAGCCGGCCACCGACACGCGCCCGGCGACCCCCGGTATCCACGGCGCGGGCCGCACCGCCGCGCGCAGCGTGTCCGGGGTCATGATGCGGACGCCGTCTAGTTCGCCGCCGCGCGTGAGGATCTCGTAGAACCGGGAGAGTTCGAAGGCCGTGGTGATGAGGTTGCCCGAGGGCAGTTCGGCGGTGAGGAAAGCGCGGGTGTCGGCCTCGCTGGTGGGGCCGGAGAGGCCGCCGCCCAGCGCCCGGCCGGCCAGATGCTGCCAGATGCGTGACGGGCCGGGGCCCACCTTCACGCTCGGGACGACCAGGTCGACGTCGGCCGGGTCGACGCCGAAGTTGTTCCAGCGGAAGCCCAGCGGTTCCAGGACTCGGGTGCGCAGGTGATCGCGCATGGCGATGCCGGTCGCGCGCCGCACCAGCAGGCGCTGGATCAGGCCGCTGGTGAGCGCGTGGTAGACCCGGAAACGGCCGGGCTTCCAGCTCGGTTTCATGTCCGCCAGCCCGCGCACGGCGAGTTCCTCGTCCACGATCAGTTCGGTGCCGCGGTAGGGCGGGGTGATGAACGGGACGCCCGCCGAATGCGAGAGCACATCGGCGATGGTGATGCGCCCCTTGCCGTTCGCCGCGAACTCCGGGATGTACTCGCACACCGGATCGTGCAGCGCGAACGCGCCCTGTTCGATGAGCATGAACATCACCGCCGCCGAAACGCCCTTGGCGGTGGAGAATCCGCAGAACGGCATGTCGGGGGTGATCAGCCGCTTCTCGGCATCGGGGCCGTCCTTGGGCGCGTTGCCCCAGCCGTGGCCGATGGCGCGGTTCAGCAGCACGTGGCCGTCGCGGCGCAGGCAGAGCTGAATGGCGGGGGTCGTGCCGAGCCGGTACCAATCGCGCACCGCCGCCCAGATCGCCTCGACCGCGGCCGGGGTGACACCGGCGGCGGCCGGATCGTCCTCGTATCCGACCGTGGTCACCGTGTCCAGATTCGGATCGACCATCACCATCGCGCCTGGGCTCATTCGACCAAGGATAGAGATCACCGGACGCGGGGCGGCGTTGCCGCAGGTCCGAGCGTCGAACGGCGCTCAGCGACCACCCCGCAACCCTCGTATGCGAACATATGTTCGTGTCCGGTTCCGTGAGCAGCGCGAACGACCGCCCCGCGCGGGCGGCGATCCTGCACGCCGACCTGGACTCCTTCTACGCCTCGGTCGAGCAGCGGGACGATCCGCGCCTGCGCGGTAAGCCGGTGATCGTGGGGTCGGGGGTGGTGCTGGCGGCCAGCTACGAGGCCAAGGCGTACGGGGTGCGCACGCCGATGAACGCACGCCAGGCCCTGCGGCTGTGCCCGCACGCCATCGTGGTGCCGCCGCGCATGTCGGCGTATTCGCGCGCGAGCAAAGCGGTGTTCGAGATCTTCCGGGACACCACCCCCGAGGTCGAGGGCATCTCGATCGACGAGGCGTTTCTGGATGTGAGCGGGCTGTGGCGGATCTCCGGCTCGCCCCTGGAGATCGCGCGGGCGCTGCGGCTGCGGGTGCGCGACGAGGTCGGGCTGCCGATCTCGATCGGGGTGGCGCGCACCAAGTTCCTGGCCAAGGTCGCCAGCGCGGTGTCCAAACCCTATGGGCTGCTGGAGGTTCCGCCGGATCGAGAGCTGGAGTTCCTGCATCCGCTGCCGGTGGAGCGACTGTGGGGCGTGGGGGCGGTGACCGCGCGCGAGTTGCGCGAGCGAGGTATCACCCGGGTCGGGCAACTCGCCGAACTGGGCGAGGGCCCGCTGTGCGCGGCCCTGGGCCCCGGCGCCGGGCGGCATCTGCACGCCCTGGCCTGGGCGCGGGACCCGCGCCGGGTCGAGACCGGCGTACGCCGCCGGTCCATCGGCGCGCAGCGGGCGCTGGGCCGCCGGACCCGCACCGACGCCGAGATCGAGGCCTACCTGTACGGCCTGGCCGATCGGCTCGGGCACCGCCTGCGCGCCGGCGACCGGGTGTGCCGGACGGTCGTGCTGCGCTTACGCTTCGACGATTTCGCCCGCGCGACCCGCTCCCACACCCTGGCCGAGGCAACCGACAGCGGCACCGCGATCGCCGGCGCCGCCCGCACCCTGCTGACCGCGGCGCTGCCGACGATTCACGAACGCGGCCTGACCCTGGTGGGGCTGTCCCTGACCAATCTCGAACACGCCGCCACGATGCAGCTGACGCTCCCCCTGGAACCCCGCGCGGAGTCGACCCTCGATTCGACCCTGGACGCCCTGCGTGACCGGTTCGGCGCGGGCACCGTGACCCGCGCGGCCCTGCTCGGCCGCGGCGAGGGCATGTCGGTCCCGATCCTTCCCGACTGACCGGCAGTGGTAGATCTGCCCGGGCCGCAGGCGGTCTCGTTCAGCGTGCCCGGGCGCGCAGGGCCTGTTCGCGGTCGGCGAGGATGAGGCGGCGGCGCTCGGCCATCGCGGCGGCGGGCGAGGCACCGGACAGGTGGGCCTCGTACACCGCGTGCGCGTCCTCCAGAGCGTCGCGCGCGCCGACACCGGCGGCGGGGGTGATGGCGTGGTCGGCGTCGCCGATCAGCACCACCGGATCGGTGGGGGTCGCGGCGTCGGTGAGGGGCACGTTGCGCGCGTTGCTGACGTGCACCGACTCCGTGGTCTCCAGGAACGTCCTGATCAGGGACTGATTGGAAGGCGTTGCCGCGGTGATGGTCTCGGCCCACTCGCCGATCGGGCGGCGACCCAGGTCGTCGGTGCCGGGTAGCGCTTCGCGGGGAACGCGCAGGAACCACAGGGCGGCCGGATCACCCGGGCGCCAGATGTGCCCGAGGGTGCTCGCGGGAGCGCCGTTCTCGATCTCGGCGAAGAAGTGCAGGGTCGCGGGCTGGGTGTCGAGGGTGACGGGTCTGCCGGTCATGCCGTACAGCACCACGTCGCCCGCGTATTCGGTGCCGCGCTCGGGCTCGAGGCCCGCGCGCACCACCGAGTCGATGCCGTCGGCCCCGACGATGAGTTCGTCATCGACCACGGTCGTGTCCTCGCCCCGGTGCAGCACGCAACCGCGCTGTGTCACAGTGACATCGGTGATCGGGGCGGCGTACACGGTGTCCACCCCCGCCTCGGCGATGAATTCGCGCAGGATCTGCACGAGCGCGTCCCGCATCCAGAAGCGGTGTCCCCGCCCGTTGATCGCCCCGCGCCGCCCGAGGCTGTTGGCGTAGACGAGCCCGCCGGCCACCGGGTAGGACGCGGCCCGCACCATGTCGCCCGGCACACCCAGTTCCGAGAGTGCCCGGTGCCCACGGTCATCGATGAACAGGAACGCTCCGCCCCCGCTGTCGCGCCCCTGCTGCTCGTACAGCCGCACCCGCTCCCCGCGCAACGCCAGTGCCCCGGCCAGCGCCGCTCCCGCGATACCGCCACCGATAACCGTCACCATGCGGCAACCCTCCTTGCTCGTCGATGAGAATTCGGTCCCGCCCGATCCCACGGATGGAACCCCCTCCGCCCCCGCGCTTCCCGACCCGAAACGGTCGGTCGCATCCACTCCCCGACCGGCCCGACCCACCTGCCCGTCGCGCCCGGATCAGCCCCACCCGTTGCAGTGTATGCACATTCGCATTCGGTGCCGAGCGTCTTCAGGCCGAGTTCGTCCCGCCCACTGCGAGATTCGCGACCGTCATTACAGGGGCGAGCAGCGGAGAGGCGGCTGCTCTATCCCGCAGCAGTGACCCGCTCGACCTTTCATCCAGTGAGGCTCGCTGGAGATGTCACAGTCCGGCGTGGTGTGTCGTTACCACTGCCGCGCGAACCGCAATCGAGAAAGAACTCTTCGATGATCGGCACCATGCTCTCCGGATCGGCGTCGTGCGGGAGACCGGTCAGGGTGTGCAGGGTTGCCCGGGGCAGCAGATCGGTGACGACTCGGGCGGCGTGCCTGCGCCAGGGGCGGCTGAGTTCGCCGTGGATGATCAAGGTCGGTGTCCTGAGCCGGTGAGACCAGTCCTGCGGGAGGCCGAAATCACCCATCACCGCGAGGTCGTGGTTGATCGTGTGGGCCATGTCTTCGAGGTTCTGCCACTGCGGGGTGTCGCGCATGGCGGCGACGACCTCGGCGGTCATCTCGACGGCAACGGTCAGGAAGTGCTCGACCGCCTCGCCACGGCGGCCGGCGGCGACCAGTTCGTCGAGCCGCTCCGCCATCTCGGCGGGCACGGCGGGCCGCGTCCCGTCCACGATGAACGGGGGTTCGAACAGAGCCAATGCGCCCAGATCGACGCCTCGAGCGGCAGCGTGCCCGGCCAGCACCGCGCCGGAGGACAGACCGACTACGAACGGACGGCCACCGGCGCGCTCGGCCACGGCCGCGAGGTCATCGATCTCCCGGTCGACAGCGTAGGGTCCGGTACCGCTGGCGCCGCGTCCGCGCCGGTCGTAGCTGTACACGGTGAATCGTTCGGCCAGCCGCCGAGCGAGTGGTTCGAGCGTGCCGCGATCGTTGAGTGCGCCGCACACCAGGATGAGCGGCGGCCCGTCGCCTTGTCTCTGGTACGCGATCGTGGTCCCGTCCCTGGAACGAAGCGCATGAATGACGGGTCCGGGGACGGCGATCGTCGGCTGGGCCTCCCGGCTCAGGTTGCCGAATTGATCGAATAATTCGCCGTGGCCGTACAGGCGAGGCTCGGCCTGGCGGGACAGCGCGTCGTAGTACCGGGCATGCCGATGCCCGGTGGGTACCAGCTCGTCGGCCTCGGCGAGTTGTTCCAAGCAGAATTCCCTGACCGATTCGAGCAGACGGAACCGAGATCCCACCTGGGTCGTCTCTCGTACGACCAGCGAACGGTCCACCAGCCTGGCCAGCAGATCGGCGATCTGCTCCGGTGCCACTCCGGGACCGGAACAGAAGGCTTCGGCTGCTCGAAGCGTGGCACCACCGGCATGAATCGCGAAGCGGCGCAAGACGGCTCGCTCGTCCTGGCTCAGCAGATCCCAACTCCACTCGATCACGGCCCGTAGCGTTTGCTGACGGCCGGGAGTGTCCCGCTGTCCATGGGTCAGCAGATGGAAGCGATCGTCGAGGCGGGACACGAGTTCGCCGACATCGAACGATCGGATCCTGGTGGCCGCGAGTTCGAGGGCGAGCGGGAGTCCGTCGAGCCGACGGCATATCTCGTCGACAGCCGCGGTAGTGCCGGTCATGAGAGTGAAGGCGGGATCCGACTCGGCGGCGCGGATCAGGAACAGTCGAATGGCGTCCGCCTGGATCAAGGGTGGGACGGGCCACAGCTGCTCGCCGGTGATGCCGAGCGGTTCCCGGCTGGTGGCCAGGACGCGCAGCATCGGATCGTCGCGGAGCAGTCGGTGAGTGAGACGGGCCGCGGCCTCGATCACATGTTCACAGTTGTCCAGCACGATCAGCGGTCCGTCGACGCCGGGCGCAACCGTCGCTGCGAGAAGCTCGGTCAGCTCGGTCAGCGATGCGCCGGTGGGCAATACGGTGCAGTCGACCAACCAGGCGCCGCCCTTCGCCCCGCCGTCGAACCGGCGAGCGACCTCGAGGGCGAGCGTGGTCTTCCCTACGCCGCCCGGTCCGGTGAGGGTGATCAGCCGGTGGTTCTCCAGCCGGCCGATGAGCGAGTCGAGATCGTGCTTGCGCCCTACCAATTCGGTGACCGCAGCGGGGATCCCGGCACGCGGCCGACCGTTCGCCGCTGGGCGGAGGGCAGGATCCTGGTTCAGGATTTCCAGATATAGCGACTCGATTTCCGGATTGGGGTCCACGCCCAGCTCCTCGGTGAGCCGGACTCTCAGATCTTGGTAGGAATCCAGCGCTTCGGCTTGCCGCCCCGACCGGTACAGCGTGCGCAGGTAGGCGCCGCGCAGCCGTTCGCGCAGCGGGTGCAGTGCGACGAGTTCTGCCAGTACGGGTGTGAGTTCCCGGTGTTCGCCCAACTCGAGCCGGGTCTCGGCCTGCTCCTCCAGCACGCCGAGCCGCTCTTCTTCGAGCCGGTCGCTGACGGCCTGGGCGAAGGGCGCGTCGGCGAAGGGTTGACCGCGCCACAGACTCAGAGCGTCGGCGAACAGCGCTGCCCGGGCGCGCGGATCCTGTGTCCGGCGGGCGTCCGCGACCAGGGCACGGAAGCGTCCGGCGTCCAGATCCGCGGGCTCGACCTGGATGAGATACCCGGGTGCGCGGGTGACGATCAGATCCCGGCCACCTGGTTCGGCGCTCTCGAGGGTTCGACGCAATTGCGATACCCGAGTGTGCAGCGTGCTGATCGGGTTGGCGGGAAGCCTTGTACCCCATAGATCATCGATCAACCGGTCCACCGAAACCGGTCGACCCGGAGTGACCAGCAAACCGGCCAGCAAGGCCCGCACCTTCCGGTCCGGGACATGTACCGCTTGTCCCGCTGATGTCCGCACGGTGACCGGACCGAGTACCTCGAATCGCACCGGATCACCTTTGCACGGACCTACAGCCGACCGGAAGTTTTCCTACAGTGCGGTCCGCGACAGTGAAGTGGTCGAGAAAGCCGACGCCCGGCGTCGGTGAAGAAGAATCACAACGCGAAGGATTCCGCTATGCGTGTCATGACTCTGCTCAAATCCGCTGCCGACTTCGGTATGCCACCGGCCGAATTGTTCGATGCACTCGCCGAATTCGGCGCCGAAGCAACGAAGGCGGGCGTACTGGCCGAAACCGCGGGCCTCACCCCGACAGCCGGGTCCACGCTGATCACCCTCACCGGCGGCGAGATCAGCACCACCAACGGGTTCGACCAGCCGGTGTCCGAAACGGTTGCCGCCTACGCGATCTACGAGGTCGAGACCGTCGAAGAGGCCGCGGAGTGGGGCTTCCGGTTCGCCGAACTGCACCGTAAGCACTGGCCGGCCTGGGAGGGCCGGATCGAGGTGCGGCAGACCTTCGGTAGCTGACTCGAGGAAGAAGACCACTCATGAGAACAATCAACACGTCGTTGTACGCCGTGGCCGCGCTGGCGCTTGCGACAATGCTCACCACCGGATGCACCACCGAAGACACGGCCCGCGCCGACATCGCGCCGATTGCCGCTACGGCGACTCCGGGAACCGGCGACAAGCAGAGCACCGACGGAAAAGGCTTCTACGCCCCCATCAACGGTATGGAGCTCTACTACGAAATCCGCGGCGCCGGAGCGCCATTGGTGCTGGTTCACGGAGGCCTGGGCACGATCGACGGCACCTTCGGAGCACTGATTCCCGAGCTCGCCGAAACCAGGCAGGTCATAGCCGTCGAGCTCCAGGCCCACGGCCGCACCGCCGACATCGACCGACCACTGCGCTATGAACTCATGGCGGACGACGTCGCAGACCTGATCGCCCACCTGGGTGTCGAGCAGACCGACGTGCTCGGCTACTCACTGGGCGGTGGCGTCGCCCTCCAGCTCGCAGCCCGAAATCCGGATCTGGTGAACAAGCTCGTCGTCACCTCGGCACCCTACCGATACGACGGATGGACACCCGAAACACAGGCGGGCATGGCGGCGATGGACCCCGCCGCCATGATCGGTTCGCCCGTGCACGAGATCTATCTCCGGAGCGCACCGAATCCGCAGGATTGGCCGGCCCTGGTCACCAAGGCCCGGGATCTGCTCACCCGGGACTACGACTGGACCGAGCAGATCTCCGCGATCAATGCCCCGACCCTGGTCGTCACCGCCGAGTCGGACGCCATTCAGCGCTCCCACACGGTCGAGCTGGTCGACCTCCTCGATGCCGAACAGGACGGCGCCGCCAAGTTGGAAATCGTCCCGGGCACGACGCACTACGACGTGATGTTCCGAGCCGATCTGCTTCTCCCCATCATCTCCTCGTTCCTGTGAAATACCCTGATCGATACACCGATTCAGGCGCGCCCTGTGCTCCCCGGCACCGGGTCAGCGGGTTCGGACCAGGCCCGGCTGGAACCACTCCGAACGGATGCGTTCGAGGTGGGCCCGCGTAGGGCGCGCAGCCCGTCGGCGTGCGGTCGGCAACCTCGTGGGACGCTGGGAAGTCGACGACGCGGACGGTGCGGGTGGTGGTGTGGAAGCGCGACCGGACGATTCGGTGCCGAGCGGCTTCGCTCCGAGTTCGTCCCGCTCGCTGCGGGATTCGCGGCTCTTGCGGCCGGGCCGGGACGCGCGTCCCGGGCGAATGGGCGGCCGCACCGACGGCCGCCTGGAAGAGTGGCGGCGGATACGGCCGACTATGACGTGGGGAGAGCCAATGTTGGAAGTCGCGCATCTGGTGCGGCGCTTCGGGGACGCGGTGGCGGTGGACGACGTGTCGTTCAGTGTGCCGCCCGGCGCGCTGACCGGGTTCGTCGGTGGCAATGGGGCGGGCAAGACCACCACCATGCGAATGATCATGGGGGTCTTGGCCACCCACGGCGGGGAGGTGCGGTGGGCGGGGCGGCCGGTGACGGTCGCTGACCGGAGGTCGTTCGGGTACATGCCCGAGGAGCGGGGGCTCTACCCCAAGCAGCCGGTGCGGGATCAGCTCGTGTACCTCGCGCGGTTGCGCGGGGTCGGGGCGGCGGAGGCGACCGCGCGGGCGCAGGAACTGCTCGAGCGGTTCGGGCTCGGCGACCGGATGAAGGACAAGCTGGAATCGCTGTCACTGGGCAACCAGCAGCGGGTGCAGATCGCCGCGGCGGTGATCACCCGGCCCGCGGCGCTGATTCTGGACGAGCCGTTCTCGGGGCTGGATCCGGTCGCCATCGACTCCATGGCCGAGCTGCTGGGTGAGTATGCGGGGCAGGGCGTTCCGGTGCTTTTCTCCTCGCATCAGCTCGATCTGGTCGAGCGGCTCTGCGATCAGCTGGTCATTCTCGCGAGCGGGCGGGTGGTCGCGCAGGGTTCGGCGGACCAGCTGCGCGGTTCGGGGCCGCTGCGCTATCGGCTCGTGCTGGACGGGGATACGGGGTGGGTGCGCGAGTTCGCGGGCATCCGCGTCATCGAGCAGACCGGTTCGGCCGTGCTGCTCGAGTTGGACGGGGCGAGCACCGACACGCTGCTGACCGCTGCGCTCGGCCACGGTTCGGTCCGGGAACTGGCCGAGGTGCGGCCGTCGGTGTCGGAGATCTATCGTGAGGTGACCGCATGAGCGTCCAGGCATCTAATCGGGAGAACGCGGCGCCCGCGGGCATCTGGCGCATCGTGGCCGCGCGCGAGATCTCGGTGAAACTGCGCGACCGCAACTTCCTCATCTCCACCCTCGTGACCACGTTGCTGATCGTGGGATCGCTCGTGGTCAGCGCGTTCGCCGGCAATCGCACCGAGACGCTCGACGTGGCGGTGACCGGTGCGAACGCGGCGCAGGTGGTCACGGTGGCGAATCAGCTCGCCGAGGCCGCGGACGAGAAGGTGTCCTTCGTCGCGCACGAGGCGCCCGACGCCGAGGCGGTGGTGCGGCAGGTGCGCGAGGAGTCCGCCGAGGTGGGCCTGGCGCCGGACGCGAACGGCTGGCGGCTGTACGGCAAGGCCGCCGAGAACGACAACGCCTCGACCTATCTCACCGCCGCAGCCGCGCAACTCGCGGTGCAGCGCAACGCGATCGCCGCGGGGACCTCGGTCGAGCAGCTCTCGCGCGGCGGTGCGGTCGAGTACGACGTGCTCGAGCCGGGCGCCATCGATCCCGGGCTCGCGCGGATCGTCACGCTGGTGTTCGCGTTCGTGTTCTACCTCGCCTCGATCATGTTCGGCCTGGCGATCGCGCAGAGTGTGGTCGAGGAGAAGCAGAACCGCATCGTGGAGATCCTGGCCAGCGCTATTCCGCTGCGGCAGTTGCTGATCGGCAAGGTGCTGGGCAACACCGTGATGGCGCTGGGGCAGTTGCTGCTGTTCGCCGCCGCCGGGTTGATCGGGCTGGCGGCCACGGGCAAGGGCGGGCAGGTGAGCCAGATCGGCGGGGCCGCGGGCTGGTTCCTGGTGTTCTTCGTGGTCGGCTTCCTGGCGCTGGCGAGCATGTGGGCGGTCGCGGGCGCGCTGGCCACGCGCAGTGAGGATCTGCAGGCCACCTCCACACCGCTGTCGATGCTGATCATCATCGTGCTGCTGGGCGGGCTGCTGATCACCGGCACCGGGCGGGTGATCGCCTCCTACGTGCCGATCATCTCGATCGTGGCGATGCCCGCGCGCCTGGCCGAGGGCACGGCGGCGTGGTGGGAACCGATTGTGGCGCTGGCGATCACCGCGATCGCGACCTACGGGATCGTGGTGACCGCGGAGAAGGTGTACCGCCGCTCGCTCATGCAGACCCAGGGCCGCCTCACCGTTCGCCAGGCGCTGCGGGTGCAGGACTGACCCGGATCAGCCGGGGACGCGGGCGGTGGCGATCACGAATCCCTTGGGATCGCGCCACCGCCCGCCGGGGTTGGCGGCGAACCAGGCTTCGAAGTCGCCGGTGATCTGTTCGAGTATCGCGGCGCGATAGGGGCTGTCGGCGGCGATGCCGCAGAAGGAGAACATGGCTTCGGCGAACCGGATGAGCGGGGCCGGGGTGTCGAAGACCAGTGCGTCGTCGAAGCGCTGAATACGGGTGTAGGGGAAGACCTGTCGCAGGAGACCGGGCAGGGTTTCCAGGCTCACGGTGAACGACAACTCGCCGTCGGGTGCGAGACCGAACGCGCGGGCGCGGTCGAGGATGACCGCCTCGGTGCGGGCGTAGCTGGCGGCGATGTTGATGGCCACGACGATCGTGCCGCCGGGCTTGGTGATCCGCCGGAATTCGCGCAGGGCTTCGAGCGGCTCGGGGACGTGGTAGAGCATGTGCCGTGCGGTGACGCGGTCGAATTCGGCTGCGGGGAAGGGCAATTGCCGTGCGTCGCCGACGATCGCCTCGACGCCGGGTATCCCCCGGACCGTCGCGACCATACCCGGTGAGGTGTCTACCCCGACGACGCGCCCGCGATGGCCGCGCTCGCGCAGGTGCGCCAGGAATCGGCCGTCGCCGCAGCCGATATCGGCGAGGGATTCGCCGCCGGTCAGGGCCAGGGCGGCGAGGACCTCGGCGGTGGGGTCCTGGGATCGTTCGCTGTAGCTGTCGTGCGTGGCCATGCGCACGCGCAGGGCGTCGGGGGAACCGTATTCGGACGAGAGCGTGGGACCGGTCATGAGCGAGTGTCCTTCTCGGGAAACGAGCCTTCCATCCTCCCACTGCGGGTGAGATGGCCGTCGCGAATCCGGTGCTGCAGTACGCGAGTTCGCACGCGGCGGTGCCGTAGGGTCGGATCCATGACCGGTGAGAGGGAGTCGCAGGCCGTCGCGCCGTTCGAGGCCGACGCGGTGATCGCGGTGCCGGAGGCGGTGCGAACCGAACTTCGCCGCGGAGTGCGCAGCGTGCTCGTCGATTCCGCCGCACTGCGATTGGTGCGCGAGCGGTTCGACGCCGAGCAGGCGGGGTCGCTGCGGCACTATCTCGAGGCGTCGCAGTCGGCCAATACGGTGCGGGCCTATCGCACCGACTGGATCGCGTGGGCGGGCTGGTGTGTGGCCGAGGGGCGCCAGGCGCTGCCCGCGGATCCGCTGGACGTCGCGGTGTATCTGGCCGCGGCGGCCGACGCCCGCCGCGACGGTGGTGAATGGGCTTTCAGCGCGGCCACTCTCGAACGCAAGGCCGCGGCGCTGGCGGCGGTGCACGCGGCGAACGGCCTGCCGTCCCCGACCCGCGCCGATGTCGTGCGCCTGACCCTGCGCGGTATTCGCCGCACCCGCCGGACCCAGCCCAAGCGCAAGCGGCCGGTGCTGCTGCACACGCTCGATCAGCTGCTGGGTCAGCTGCCCGAGCCGGGCTGGCCCACCGAACCCGCGCGCCGGCGTGACACGCTGCTGCTGCTCGCGGGTTTCGCGGGCGCGCTGCGGCGCAGTGAACTGGCGGGCCTGCGCATCGCCGATGTGCGGGTGGTCACCGATCACACCAGCGGCGAGCCGCTGCTGCTCATCCAGCTGCCCACCACCAAGACAGATCCCACCGGCGTGCACGAGCAGCGCGTGGTACTCCCCCGCGGCACGCATCCGCACACGTGCCCGGTCTGCGCGTTCGCAGACTGGATTCGCCTGCGCGAGGCGCACAGTGCCCGACCCGCCGGGCTCGCGGCGTGGCTCGCCGAGTCCCCGCCCGCCGCCCCGCACATCCATCGCTGTCACGGGTTCACCGGCACGACCCTGACCGATCCCGATCTCCCCCTGTTCCCCACGATCACCCGCCACGGCGGTCTGGCGGCGACCGCCATGTCCGGTCGCGCCGTGGCAGAGCTCGTGAAACGCTATGCGGCGCGCGCAGGACTGGATCCGACGCTGTTCTCCGGCCATTCCCTGCGCGCGGGTTTCGCGACCCAGGCCGCCCTCGGCGGCGCGAGCGATCGCGAGATCATGCGCCAGGGGCGGTGGTCCAATCCGCGCACGGTGCACGGGTACATTCGGACGGCTAATCCGCTGGAGGACAACGCGGTTACGAAACTGGGTTTGTGAGATCTCCGGTACGGGAGCGGTGAATTGACGCCCGGGTCGTGCCAGGCCTGCGACGTTGAGAGCCGCCGTTCGGGATTGCCCTGCGCCCTGGTATCGGTACCCCAAACCTTGTGTGGCCGAGTATGTTCACTGTCCTGTGGACTCGAACAACCTTCCGCCGGTGTACATATCCGTCGTCGAATTCGTGGAGAACTACCTCAGTCTCGTGTACCGGCGAGAAGTCGGGAAAGGCCGCCGGGTGTGGTGCCCGCAGTGGTGGCTGCACTCGGAGGCAGTGGCGCGGCTGGATGCCCTCTGGCGGGCATGGGAGCACTGTCGGACCGACGGCAGTACGGGTCTGAGCGTGTGGTTCCTCGACCACGCCGATCCACATATGACCGTCCTGTTCGACCCGGAAGGCCCTTTCCAGTTCTGCTCGACAGCCTCCGGACACTCCGATGAGATGCCGCCGCTGCAACTGGTCGCGGCCCCACCCGGCCTCTTCCCGGCACGCGGATGAAGTCGTAGCCGTCACGCCACGTGCCCCCAATGCGTCTCGTACGCAACAGGATCAGAGGTGTGCGTTCGGCCGACGCCGGACCGGACCACGTTGCCGAGTTACATCTGGTCAATCGTCCACCAGGAAGGCTTGACTACGTTTAGCATCGGGTGGTTCTTGCATACCGGAGGGGATCATGCATCGCTCGGTTCTATTTGGCATGTCGATGTTTGCCATCGCTGGAATTGCCCACGTGCCGCAATCGCTCGCCGGAGCAGATCCCGTCGACAGCGCGACATGTTTCGTCGCGGGGCAGGAGACAGCGCTGCCTCCGGGAATCGGACTGGAGCCGTCCCAGCAGCAGATTCGCAACAGGGGCCTCTCGATTACCTGTTCCGGGCGGCTGGACGGACAGGAACTCGACCCGAACCGGGCAGGGGTGTTCGATGCCGATGTCACGACGGGCACCCGCCCCGGGTTCGGCGGGACCGGAACCTGCATTACCGACGGCGGTGTCGGACACGTCAGCGTCCGCCTGCCGACGGTGGACAACGGGATGCTCCCACTAGACGGACCGGCCGAGTACGTGACCCTGGGACCCGTCAACTATCTGGAGGGCGATCTCGGTCCGTATCACTTTGTTTCGTACTCCCTGTCCGGCCCGGATCTGACCAAACTGGACGGGAACTGCTTTACGTCGCCCCTCCTGCATTGGGTGAGCGCGGGACCACTGATGCTTTCCGGCAACGCACCGTAGGGCAGCCCGTGGGTTCGACCGGTGTCGAGTCGTCGTGGCGGCACGATCACGACCCTCGGCCGGGGGCTGCACGCGGCCACGGTGTGGTTCCGCATAGAGCCGATGGCCGCGCGGGATGCCGCGGACCTGGCGGCGCTGGAGTACGGGTGTTCATGGCTGGCTTGGCCCGATGAATCGCGTCGACACGACGTGGGGGTCATCGGGGAGAAGGAACCCACGGCGCGGAACCTCGCGGAGTTCGACTCCAACCTGGACCGAGTGTTCGAATCGCTGACCTGGGATCTGCCGCTCCTCCATCCGGACGCGACCTATGTCATCTGGCAGCTCACCGCAGCCGAACACACCGACTGGATCGCACAGGGCTGGTTCTGTGCCTACGCGACGCATCGCGTGGAAGTCTACGAAGCCGGTGACGTTGCACGCAGATGTACCCCCACGGCCCGTCCGCAGGGCGCGATATCGCGGATGTCGTCAAGGACGCCGTGCGCGATCGCGGCATCGACGATCCCGGACGAGACGTGCGTTTCCGCGCATGGATGTCACCGCAATCCCAAGGGTTACAAGCATTTCGACTGGGCCTCGAATGGGATGAGAGTGAAGACGGCGATGAGATCGGTTGTCGGACAACTGCGGTATCGTCCGGCGCGTTGTTCAGAGAGTAGGGAATTGGCGTGGGGTATTCGTCCAACTGGTTCATCGTCGACGGGTTGACGCCGAAGCTGGTGTGGGATCGGCTGAGGGTCCGGCCCACCGGTGAACGATCGGATCGACCAGATTTTCAGTTGGTGGGCGCGGTACGCCCGGACGGCGCCTACCTCGTGGTCGAGGATCGGGCGCAGGAGTCCGTGGAATGGACATGGAACTTTGCCGAACTGTCGGTGGACTGTGTAGTGACCGGAGCCGGGGAAGTCGATGGCGCGGGCGGAGCCGAGGTGGTCCGATGGCGGGAAGGCCGCAAGGAGTGGGGAATCGCGGCACCCATGGGTGACGGCGGACCGGACATCTCCGGCGACGTGCCTGCCGAAATTCTCGACGCGGTCGAGCAGACCGCGCGAGAACTGGATGAGGAAACTCCCGACTATTTCAACGCGATTCTCAGGCTCGCGACAGCACTCACCGGATACCGATGCGGCAGCGCGATCGCCCCAGCGGGATCGCTGCCGTTCGAGAACCTCGACACGTCGCGGCACCCCGAAGTAGAGGCGTTGGAACCAACCACCCCGGCGACCGCTAGGTCGAGTAGTGCCGCCGATGATGTTGCGAGGCGGGACAACTCGACGTACGTCGGATACACCTGGTCCGAAGGTAGAGACAGGAATAGGTACTCTTCGCCGGAACGATCTGTCGAATACGCGCTGATATCGGTCGGGGTGTTGCTTGCCCCGGACAGTTTCCTCGCCTCCGGAATCGCGGACCTCGTCTTCCAGACATACAATTTCGAAGGCGATGTACGGGACCGATACCCCGAACTCGCCGATGCGCCTTCCCGGGAGCGGTACGCTTTTTCGCGCGCGGCTATTCTCGCGGGCTTGCGGGGCAAGATGTGGGGTGTCGACCAGTTTCTGGTGTGGGTCGATCCGCAAGCGGACGCCAACACCCTCGATGACGAGTTATGGCCGCTCCCCACTCGCCCGGCGATGTCGTGGGACCGCAACCCGATACCGGTTCGAGGCCCGATGCGGCACCCCGCGGACGCCGAGTCCTACCTACGCGAGGTCGCCCGCCAGAGCCGCGAGGCTGGCATGGCGTTGACACGAATCAGCCGAACCGAGTCGTACGGCTTGTGTTTCGTCCCCCTCGAGCGCACCCCGCTCCTGCTTGCCGACGCCGTCGTCGCGGGCTTCACACAGGAGAACGACTGCGCGCTCGAGGTCGTCGAACCGTAGCCGGACAAGGCGCACTCGGTATCCGGGCCAATCGCGGCGAAGAGTGCACACCTGTCGAGCAAGCACTATCGCGTCTCGGCACGCTGGGGTCAGTCGGTGTGCAGGACGAAGAACAGGAAGCACAGCAGTCTGGTGTCGGGGTTGTCACCGAACACTTCGGGGAACTTGTCGCGGGCCGCGGGTAGGGCCGGGGGCTCGGCGATCGTGGTGATGCGGAAGCCCGCTGTGGTGAAGGCATCGGTCATCGCGTGTAGGGGGCGGTCCCAGAAGCTCAGGCGGGCTGTTTGGTCGCCGAAGGTCCAGTCCTCGACGCGGTTTCGGGTTTGGAAGTAGTTGGTGTCGGCGCCTGCCAGATACTGCCCGAGGAAATTGGCGAACGGATGCTCGAGCGACGCGACGAGTCGACCGCCGGGGACCAGTACGCGGCGCAGCTCGGCCAGGGTCGGTCCCCAGTCCTCGAGGTAGTGCAGGACCAGGGAAGCTACGACGTCGTCGAAGGTGTTGTCCGGAAACGGCAGCGGCTCCGCCAGGTCGGCTAGCCTGAGGTCCGCATCGTCGCCGAGGCGCCGGCGGGCCTGTTCCAGCATGCCGGGGCTCGAGTCGATGCCGGTCACCTCGGCGCCGCGGGCGCGCAGTTCGGCGAACAGCGGACCGGACCCGCAGCCGGCGTCCAGGATCCGCCGACCGGCGACGGCTCCCGCGAGTTCGAGCATCGCGGGCCGCGCGTAGTAGGCGTTGTACAGGCTGGTTTCGTTGTCCGACGTGTAGCCCTCGGCGATGCTGTCGTACGCGCTCGCGCGGGGCAGACCGGCGGACGCGCGATCTTCCTGACTCATGAAGCCATCCTGGCACGACGACACTCGGCACGCTGTAAACGCTTGTCAGCCAAGCCTTCCGGTGAAATATCCGCATAGCTCTGCCCAAACTCTTCGAGACCTACCGCTGCCTGATCCACCACATTCCCTGACCCGACTCGGCCGGGGCCCGCTTCTCGCGGGGCGCTATCCGGTCGAGGCGGTAGCCGATTCGGCGGGCGACAGCGGCGCTGCGCTGATTGGCCGCATCGCAGTGGATCTCGGCCCTATCTATGCCCGGGAGGGCCAGCGCGACCCGGGTCAGGGCTTCCGCGCTGCGGGTCATCACACCGCGTCCGGTGTGTTCGGCGTGGCACCAGTAGCCGATCTCGAGCGCCGCGGGGCCTACGCGGTCCTGTATCGCGATCGCGCCCAGTACCGCTCCGTCGGTGGAGAAGATGCCGTAGTCGAAATCACCGTCGGTCGTGGGCCAGCTTTGTGCGGCGATCTCGCCGTATGCGCGTTGTTTCTCCAGGGTGGTCGGTTCGGCCAGCCAGGCCATCCAGGGGTGGAGGTGGGCGAAGGACGTCGTTATCGCCTCGAACCGGGCAACCAGATCATCTGGCTGCCAGCGACGGATCAGTAGGTCGCCCAAGTCGATTCGTTGCGGAGGACCTACGCCCGGGGCGAGTGCAGGAGACAATTCCACGTCCATGCACCTGATGGTGGTATCCACTCGCAGGCGCGGCAAATGGATATCCGCCATCCCTGCGAAGTACGGGCACTACTGGCGGCCGATCAGCGAACACCGCCGGCCCGGAACATGTCTCGACCTCACGCCCCGGTCGTGACAAAGGTTGTGCCCGTGCGGGACTCGGACTCCTGCCACAGGCGGGCGGCCAGCTCGGGATCGGCGGCGGCCGCCGTCCGGCCGACAAGGGTCGGGTGGCCGCGGTACTCGTAGAACCCGTCGGGGCCGACGTAGGAGGCGCCAGGCAGATCCTGGCTCACCGCGAACAGGGTCGGGAGCGCGCCCATGTCGGAGGTCTGGGCGATGTACCTGTTGCCCGCCCGCATCGCGATGTCCAGGATCGGGCGGGCGGTGTGGCTCTGGAGGTTGGTCGCGGCCCAGCCGGGGTGCGCGGCGAGCGCGCGACGCGAATCGTGGGCCGCGTCGAAGCGGCGTTGCAGCTCGAGGGTGAACAGCAGGTTGGCCAGTTTCGACTGGGCGTAGGCCGCTACGGGGTTGTAACCGCGGCGCTGCCAGTCCAGATCGGTCAGATCGATCGTGCCGCGCCGGTGCGCCTGCGAGGAGAGGGTGACCACGCGGTCGGTGATGTGCGGCAGCAGCAGGGTGGTCAGCGCGAAGTGGCCGAGGTGGTTGGTGCCGAACTGTCGCTCGAACCCGTCGGCGGTGGTTCCGAAGGGCACCATCATGATTCCCGCGTTGTTCACCAGGACGTCGAGGTCGCCGGACCAGCGGTCGGCGAAGCGACGGATCGAGGCCAGGTCGGCCAGGTCGAGTTCGCGAACCTCGGTGTCGCCGTCGATGTGCTGGACGGCCTCCTGCCCGCGGGTGACATCGCGTACGGCCAGGACGACTCGGGCGCCGACGCGAGCCACTTCGCGGGCGGTCACCAGACCCAGGCCGCTGTTCGCGCCGGTCACGACCACCGTGCGGCCGCTCATATCGGGGAGATCGGATGCGTTCCACTGTGAGTTCGTCATGATTACCAATGTAGACACTGTCCACAAAGTGGTCAATGTCCACATAGCTGTAGGCTCGAGGCACTATGGCCCCCGATCGTCGATACCACCACGGTGACCTGAGAGATCAACTCCTCGACGGCGCGGAGAAAGCGCTGCGCGAAAACGGAGTCGAACACCTGTCGCTGCGCCAGGTCGCGCGCGAGGTCGGCGTCACCCACAACGCGCCCAGCCGCCACTTCCCCGACAAGCAGGCACTGCTGGACGCGTTGGCGCTGAGAGGTTTCCGCCGGCTCGGCGACGCGTTCGAAGCCGCCGCGACCGACGCGTCACTGCCGGTCGAGGACCGCTTCCGGACACTGGCTCGCGCGTATCTCACGTTCGCGCTGGACAATCCGACGCTGCTGACGCTGATGTTCGCGCGCAAGCACAGCGCCTCCGGTGGCGCGGCGATGGCCGAGGCCGTCACCCGCGCGTTCGCGGTGCCGGTGGCCATCACCGCCGAGGGCCAGGCGCGCGGTGAGGTGGTGGCGGGCGACCCGCTGCGGATCGGCTGGACGGTCGCGGTCGCGCTGCAGGGCCTGGCGAGTTTCGCCGGGGCCGGCCTCGTCGACCGCGACGGCATCGATGATCTGCTCGATGAGACCGTGACCCGGTTGACCCGCGGCCTGATGCCGCGCCCCTGACACCCCTTCCCCGCAGGAGAATCCCGTGACCGACGCCATCCACCATCCGTTCGACGACGCCGTCCGGCTCACCGCCACCGGCGGCAACGACTACTCCGGGCACACCGATCCCCGCTACGCGAACATGGTCGGCCCGTTCGGCGGCATCACCGCGGCGACGCTGCTGCAGGCCGTCGTACAGCACCCCGAGCGCCTGGGCGAACCGCTCTCGCTCACCGTCAATTACGCCGCGCCGATCGCAGACGGCCCCTTCACCGTCACCGCGAATCCCACCCGGACCAACCGATCCACCCAGCACTGGAGCCTCACGCTCACCCAGGACGACGTGGTGACCACCACCGCCACAGCGGTTTTCGGCGTGCGCCGCGAATCCTTCGGCACCACCGAGATCGAGCCGCCGCCGGTTCCGGTGGCGAGCGAGGTCGCCCCGGAACACACCCCCGAAGCCATCGCGTGGATGGACAACTACGAAATGCGCTTCACCGCAGGCGGTCTCAGCACGCTGGACGCGGCGACGGCGAGCGATTCCACCACCACGCTGTGGGTCCGCGATCATCCGCCGCGGCTGCTGGACCACGTGTCCCTGACCGCGCTGAGCGATGTGTTCGTTCCCCGGATCATGGTCCGGCTGGGGCGCCTGGTTCCCGCCGGGACCGTCTCGCTGAGCATCTACTTCCACGCCGACGCCGCCGCGGTCGGCAAGGTCGGCGACGAGCCCGTGCTGGCCACCGCGCGCTCCCAGCATTTCGGTGCCGGCTTCGCCGATCAGACTGCCGAGCTGTGGACCGGCGGCGGAACCCTGCTCGCCACCAGCCATCAACTGGTCTATTTCAAGGCGTGATCATCCCCCCGGTGTAGCGATACCGGCGAACCACGGTCCGCCGGGTGACCCGGGGCTACTCCGGGTTCAGCGACTTCCAGGACTTGCGGGTCACGGCCTTGGTGCGCAGGTTGACCAGAAAGGTCCAGCCGTCGCGCAGGATCAGGCCGTCGGCGTTCACGCGGGTGACCTGCCAGGTGTCGCGACGGTTCGGGACCGGCGCGGCCGTGAAATTGCCGAAGCGGGCATCGGGCGCGTGTGCGCGCACCAGGACTATTGCCTGTTCCGCCAGGTCCGGATCGTGTGCCGTTGCGGGCTCGGCATCGCCCATCGTTGTCATAGAACTGTTCACCTCGTGTCGCGGCGGTTGCCGCGGGTCGATCATCGTTTCTTGCCGCACAGTCGGTTTCGGGCTCGTGCGACCGGAGCCGATTCCGGGCTCCGTGCGTGTAGCACGGGAGTTCCCGGGACCGGCGTGCATCATGCCTGATGCACCGGCCTGCCGGAAATGCGCCCCGTCCGAATCCGTTCCGTGACAGCACGCGATGTGGCACAACGGATTTGTCCGGGCGGCCGGGAAGCACCGTGCGCGCGGCGCCGGCGAATGCTTCCGAAGGCGCGCGCGAGTCGCCGATGTCGCCGGCATCCACCGGGATTGCGACCGCTGGGCCGGGTCGGAAGTCGGCGTGGAGACGGCCGGGCCGGGTTCACAACGGCACGTGCGTGCCCGGCCTCGCGCGATCGGACTCGAAACCCGGAGGAATCGGCAGAATGAGGGAATGACGCGGATCGAGGCTGTGCGCGGGGACATCACCGAACAACAGGTGGACGTGGTGGTCAACGCGGCCAACTCGTCGCTGCTGGGTGGCGGCGGGGTCGACGGAGCCATTCATCGCAAGGGCGGGGGTGAGATTCTGGCGGAGTGCCAAGCGCTGCGGGCCTCGCATTACGGCCGTGGATTGGCGACCGGGCAGGCGGTGGCGACCACGGCGGGACTGTTGCCGGCGCGGTGGGTGGTCCACACGGTAGGCCCGGTGTGGTCGGAGGCCGAGGACCGGTCCGGACTGCTCGCCTCCTGCTATCGCGAATCGATGCGGGTGGCAACCGAATTGGGTGCGCGGACGGTCGCGTTCCCGGCGATCTCCACGGGAATCTTCGGCTGGCCGATGGACGACGGGGCGCGCATCGCGGTGGAGACGGTCAACGAGGCGGAGTCGGCCCTGGACCTGGTGCGGTTCGTGTTGTTCGACGAGCGCGCGTACTCGATCTTCGAGGCGGCGATTCACGAACTGGGTCGGTGACCGGGGCCGCGCCGGGACCGGTCAGGGAATCGCGGTCTCGTGCACCGAATGCCAGCGATAGCCCTGTGCTCCGGCGATCAGCACGGCGGTCACGCGCCGGGCGGTGACGCCCGCGGGTGCGCGGTGGGTTTCACGGAAGCGCACCACGACCGTATCGCCCGCACGGGTCAGTTCGGTGACCTCGTCGGTGTCGATCCGCAAGCCGGGGACCGCGTTTCGAGCATCGCGCAGGCCGGACAGCAGGGCCTCGCGGGTGGCGACCGTGCCGTCGGTGGCCACCAGGGTGAATTCCGGGTGCTGGGCGGCGGCGAAGCGTTCGAAGACCTCGGGGCCCGCCTCGGTTCCCAGCCAGGTCGCGAGGTCCTCGTGCAGCGTCTGCACCACATCTGCCATGTCGCCCGCTGCGCGGTTGTCGGTCACCCTGCGATCGTACGGAGATGGCGTGATGCCGAAAGCCACGCCTCGGGCGTCGGTCAGAACCTGCTGCCGGACTCGGCGTGGGCCTTGAGGGCATGCAGGGTCGCGGGAATGCCGTGCAGGGCGTGATTGTCGCGCGGTAGCCCGAGGGGGCCGGTGACGCGGAGCAGGCGGTGGAAGGCCGAGGAGTGCGGCCATTCCCGATACTCGGTGACCAGGGTGCCGTCGGGGTGCGGGTCCAGGCAGTAGCCCCAGTGCGGGCCGACGACGTGCACGCGGAACTCGAAATGCCGCGGTGGCGCGACGACCGTCACCTCGCACGGCGTCGCCCACACGACCGGGCCGATCCGGTTCAGTCCGACGAACCAGGAACCGGTGCGCGGGCCCGGGCCGCGGTACAGCCGGTAGCCGCGCCGGTTCTCGGTGCTCCACCGGCCCATCGCGGTGACATCGGTGACCAGCTCCCAGATCCGTTCGCGCGGTGCGGCGATGAGCACCGACATGGCGTCGGTGCGGGCGTGCTCGGTGCGGGTGCGGATCACGCCCTCGGGTGGGCGCAGGTATCGGCCGAACGCCGAGTCGCACTGGTCAGCCATACCCACCTCACTGTCTGAGACAATTCAGCGTAACGCGGCACATCGACTCGGGCAAGCGATCGGCGCGAAACCCTCGCACCCGAGCTGATCAGCAGTACGACGACGATTCCCCTGCACCGCCGCACCGAGCGCCCAGCACTCGCACGGCCGATGCGATTGCAACGACCTAGCGTGCGGCCGAGTCCGCATCTCACCACCCGCCCCCGCGCTGTGAGGGGTTGCTTACTCTCCCGTTACCGGAGGTGATTTTCGGGAAACCCCAGGCCAATAGCGTATTCAAGCATGTCGACCACAGTGGATTCACGCTCCGCCGCAGCGAGCGGACACCTGCGCGACATGGTGTATTCCACCCTGCGCGACGAACTCATGAACGGGCGCATCAAATTCAGTCAGCGCCTGACCGAACCGAAAGTCTCCACCCGCTTCGGGATTTCCCGCACCCCGGCCCGCGAGGCGCTGGCCATGCTGTGCTCGGACGGCCTGCTGCGCCGCGACGAGGTCGGCTTCAGCCCCGTCCGCCCCAGCATTCCCCTGGTTCGCGACCTGTACGAGCTGCGAATCACCCTGGAACTGGGCGGGATTCAGCGCGCGATCACCAATCCCGGTGTGCGCCACGATCATGCCCTGCTGTGGGCCGAACGCGAACGCTGGCTGGCCCTGCGGGCGAACCCGCCGGAGCAGGAGCCCTCGTTCGTGGTGGTGGACGAGAAATTCCACATCGCACTGCTGACCGCGTCGGGCAACACCGAGATGGTGCGCGCCCTGGTGGCGGTCAACGCCCGCATCCGCCACGTGCGGATGTACGACTTCATGGTCAACAACCGCATCGAGGTCACCATCGCCGAACACCTGGCGATCCTCGATGCCGTGCTGGCGGACAACCTTCCGCTCGCCTACGACCTGCTGCGCCTGCATATCGGCGAATCGTTGGATGTCGTTCTCGACCGAGTCAGCCGGGCCATGGTCGCCATGTCCCTGGCGACCGAGGAGTAGGAAACATGAGCCTGAATTTCGACACCCTGCTGGTGGCCAATCGCGGGGAGATCGCCTGTCGCATCATGCGCAGCGCCCGGGCCCTCGGGCTCAAGACCGTGGCGGTGTACTCCGACGCCGATCTCGGGGCGGCCCACGTCCGCATGGCCGACACCGCCCTGCGCCTGGGCCCCGGCCCGGCCGCCGAATCGTATCTGCGCGCCGATCGCGTCATCGAGGCCGCGCTGGCCGCCGGTGCCGGCGCGATCCACCCCGGCTACGGATTCCTCTCGGAGAACGCCGAATTCGCGACCACCGTCGCCGACTCCGGCCTGGCGTTCGTGGGCCCCACCCCCGAGCAGCTGCGTGTGTTCGGCGACAAGCACACCGCCCGCGAGGCCGCCCGTGCCGTGGGCGTGCCCCTGGTCCCGGGCAGCGGCGTGCTCGATTCGGTGGAACACGCGGTCGCCGAAGCCGACCGGATCGGCTACCCGGTCATGCTCAAGGCCATCGGCGGCGGTGGCGGCATCGGCATGCAGGCCTGCTTCACCACCGACGAGCTGGTCGCCGCCTACGACCGGGTGCAGCGCCTGGCGCTGGCCAACTTCTCCTCTGCCGGAGTCTTCCTGGAGCGCTTCGTCTCTCGCGCCCGCCACGTGGAGGTGCAGGTCTTCGGCGACGGCGCGGGCCGGGTCGTCAGCCTCGGCACCCGCGACTGCTCGCTGCAGCGCCGCAACCAGAAGGTCATCGAGGAGGCCCCCGCGCCCGGCCTGTCCGAGGAGGTCACCGCCGAACTCCTGGAAACCTCACGCGCGCTGGCCCGTTCGGTCGCCTACCGGTCCGCGGGCACGGTCGAGTTCGTGTACGACACCGAACGCGAGGCCGCCTCGTTCCTGGAGATGAACACCCGCCTGCAGGTGGAACATCCGGTGACCGAGGCGATCACCGGCGTCGACCTGGTCGAGTGGATGCTGCGCCTGGCCGGCGGGGACGCGGCCATGCTCGACGCCCTGCCCGACGCCGGACCCGCGCTGACCGGCTGGGCCGTGGAAGCGCGCGTGTACGCCGAGGATCCCGGCAACGACTACCGCCCCAGCGCCGGATTGGTCACCGAGACAAACTTTCCCGAGCAGGCCCGGGTCGATTCCTGGATCGGCACCGGCACCGAGGTCAGCGCCTACTACGACCCGCTGCTGGCCAAGGTCATCACCCACGGCGACACCCGCGCCGACGCCTTCGACCGGCTCGGGGCCGCGCTCACCGAGACCCGCGTCTACGGCGTGCAGACCAACCTCGCCCAGCTGCGCGCGGCCGCCGCCGCACCGATCGTCCGCGCGGGCGACCACATCACCGGCAGCCTCGCCGGGATCGACTTCGCCAGCCGCCGCGTCGACGTGGTGCGCGCGGGCACCATGACCACCGTGCAGGACCATCCGGGCCGAATCGGGCTGTGGGAGGTCGGTATTCCGCCGTCGGGCCCGATGGACGACCTCTCGTTCACCCTGGCCAACATCGCCGTCGGCAACGCCCCCGGCGCCCCCGGCCTGGAGTGCACCCTGCAGGGTCCGCGCCTGCGCTTCGCGGGTGCGGCGGTGATCTGCGTCGGCGGCGCACCCGTCACCGTCACCGTCGACGGCGACCCCGTCCCCCAGTGGGAACCGATCACCGTCGAGGCCGGCTCGGTTCTGGACATCGGCGCACCCGTGGACGCCGGTCTGCGCACCTACCTCGCGGTGCGCGGCGGCATCGACGCACCGCTCTACCACGGCAGCGCCTCGACGTTCACCCTCGGCGGCTTCGGCGGCATCAACGGCCGCGCGGTCGCCGACGGTGACGTGCTCGGCATCGCCGCAATCGCCCCCGACGCCGATCCGGTCGCCGGTCCGGTGCCGCTCGCGCACCGCCCCGCCTTCACCCACGACTGGGAACTCGCGGTCGGCGAAGGCCCGCAGACCGCGCCCGCGTACTTCACCGACGCCGACATGGCGCAGTTCTACGCCCAGCCGTGGCGGGTCGGCAGTCACGCCAATCGCACCGGAATCCGTTTGGAGGGACCGAAACCCGAATGGTCGCGCGCGGACGGCGGTGACGCGGGCCTGCACCCGTCCAACCTGCACGACAACCCGTACAGCGTCGGCGCGCTCAACGTCTCGGGCGACACCCCCATCCTGCTCGGCCCGGACGGTCCCAGCCTCGGCGGCTTCGCCTGCCCGCTCACCGTGGTCTCGGCGCACCGCTGGAAGCTCGGGCAACTGCGTCCCGGCGACGCGCTGCGCTTCGCCCCCGTGGGCGACGACACCGCCACCGCGCTGCGCGCCGACACCGCGACCCGTGCCACCGGCGTCCTCGCCGACGAGGGTGCGGCACTGCGTGATCGGGGCGTCCTGGGCGCGATCGAGCACGAGAACGACCGTCCCGCGGTGCGCTACCTGCGTGGCGGCGACGACAACATCCTCGTCGAGTACGGGGAGATGGTTCTGGATCTGGGCCTGCGGATGCGCGTGCACGCGCTCTCGCGGGCGCTGACCGCCGCCGCCCCGGCCGGCATCATCGACGTCACCCCCGGCGTGCGGTCGCTGCACATCCACTTCGATCCCGATGTGCTGCCGCAGTATCGGCTGCTGGGCCTGCTCACCGAACTCGAACGTGAACTGCCCGCCACCGGTGACCTGGTGGTGCCCAGCCGCACCATCCGCCTGCCGCTGTCCTTCGACGATCCCTCCATCGCCGAGGCGATCGACCGCTACCGCAGCGGTATTCGCGACACCGCGCCGTGGCTGCCGTCCAACACCGAGTTCATCCGCCGCATCAACGGCCTGGACAGCGTGGACGACGTGCGCCGCACGGTCTTCGACGCCGAATACCTGGTGCTCGGCCTGGGCGATGTGTATCTCGGTGCGCCTCTGGCGGTTCCGCTCGATCCCCGGCATCGCCTGGTCACCACCAAGTACAACCCCGCCCGCACCTGGACGCCCTCGGACGCGGTCGGCATCGGCGGCAAGTACCTGTGCGTGTACGGCATGGCCTCCCCCGGCGGCTATCAGCTCGTCGGGCGCACCATCCCGATCTGGTCCAGCTACCGTCAGTCCGCGCCGTTCGAGGACGGGACCCCGTGGCTGTTCCGGTTCTTCGACCGCATCGTCTGGGAGCCGGTCAGCGCCGAACAGCTGCTCGAACAGCGCGCCGCCGCGAAGGCGGGCCGTTTCGACGCCGATGTCAGCGAGGGCACCTTCGCCCTGGCCGATCATCTGCGCCTGCTCGAGGAGAACGCCGCGGACATCGCGGCTTTCGAATCCCGTCAGGCCGCGGCGTTCGCCGCGGAGAAGGCCGCCTGGCACGCCGCCGGGGAATTCGATCGCTCGGTGGTGGCCGCGCCGCCGGCCGAACCCCGGGACGATCTGCTCGCCGACCTGCCGGAGGGCGCGACCGTGGTCACCGCACCGATGGTCGGCAATGTGTGGCGCGTCGACATCGCCGTCGGCGATCGCCTGACCGAGGGTGATCCGGTGGCTGTCCTCGAAGCCATGAAACTCGAACTGCCCGTGCCCAGTCCGGCCACCGGCACCGTGCTGCGGGTACTCGCCGCGCCCGGCGCCAAGGTGGAACCCGGAACCCCACTAGCCGTGATCGGAGTCGCTGAATGACCAACCTGGAGATCTCCCCGTCCGCTCGTGTCGCGGCCGCGTACGCGCGTATCGCCGCGGCCGATCGGCCCGAAGTGTGGATCACCCTGCGGCCGGAGGCCGAGGTCGCCGCCGATGCCGTCGCGGTGGAACAGCGGGTCGCGGCGGGCGCGGACCTGCCGCTGGCCGGGCTGCTGGTCGCGGTCAAGGACAACGTCGATGTCGCGGGCCTGCCCACCACGGCGGGCTGCCCGGAATTCGCGTACACCCCGGGTGACACCGCCGCGGCGGTGGAACGGCTCACCGCCGCCGGTGCGATCGTGCTGGGCAAGACGAACCTCGATCAGTTCGCCACCGGCCTGGTCGGCACCCGCAGCCCGTACGGCGCGGTGCGCAACGCCCTGGATCCCGCGCTGATCTCCGGCGGTTCGAGCTCGGGCTCGGCGGTCGCGGTGGCGCTGGGTGTCGCCGATATCGGAATCGGCACCGACACAGCGGGTTCCGGGCGCGTGCCCGCGGCGTTCCACGACATCGTCGGGATCAAGGCCACGCTCGGGATCATCCCCACGCACGGGGTGGTGCCCGCGTGCGCGGACTACGACGCGCTCACCGTGTTCGCTGGTTCGCTGGAGCTGGCCGCGACCGCGGCGCGCGTCATGGCCAGGCCCGAATCGCGGGATCCGCGCAGCCGGGCCTGGCCTGCCGATGTCCGGCTCGCCGCGCCGCACACCCCGCGCCTGGCCGTTCCCGTGGCCGCGAATCTCGAGGCGCTGAGCCCGGAGTACGCCGCGGCGTTCGAACAGACCGTGGCGGCGGCGGTCGAGGCCGGGTGCAAGGTCGAAACCGTCGATCTGACAACACTGTTGGACGCGGCCAGGCTGCTGTACGACGGGGCGATCGTGGCCGAGCGGTACGCGGCGGTCGGGGAATTCCTGGCATCGGGTCCGGCCGGTGCGGATCCGACCGTGGCCGCGATCATCGGCGCGGCCGCCGACGCCACCGGCGCCGCGTTCGCCCGGGATCTGGACGCGCTCGCGCGGGCCCGCACCGAGGCGGCGCTGCTGCTCGAGTCGTTCGACGCGATGCTGTTGCCCACCACCACCGAGCACCCGAGTCTGGCTGCGGTGGAACAGGATCCGGTGGGGATCAACCGGCGGCTGGGCACCTTCACCAACTTCTGCAATCTGCTGGACATGGCCGCGGTGGCCGTGCCCGGGGTGCCGACGGCCGCGGGTGCGCCGTTCGGGGTCATGGTGGTGGTCCCGGCGTTCGCCGATCAGGTCGCCGTCGATATCGCCTCGCGCCTGCAGACCGGTGGTCCCGCACCGCTGTTCGTCGAGCACGGGGTGCACCTGGCGGTGTTCGGCGCGCATCTGCGCGGGCAGCCACTGCACTGGCAGCTCGAGGAACTGGGTGCGCGGTTCGCCGGGGAGATCCACACGACCGACGCGTACCGGCTCACCGCCATGGACACCGTCCCGCTCAAGCCGGGTCTGGTGCGCACCGGGCCGGGTGCGGGCGCGCCCATCGTGGGCGAGCTGTTCCTGGTGTCCGAGGCCGGGCTGGGCCGGTTCCTGGCGGCGCTGCCGGCGCCGATGGCGTTGACCAGTGTCGAACTGGCGGACGGGCGTTCGGTGGTCGGCTTCACCGCCACGCACGACGCGACCGCCACGGCCACCGACATCACCGAGTACGGCGGCTGGCTCGCGTACCTGTCCCGTCCACGCTGACAACGGGTTTCAGCGAGGTACCTACGGTTCCTCGATCCCGCGAGTGTGCGGTCGGTGCGGCGACACGCCGTGAACTCCCCCGCCGCGTGCACACTCGCGGGCGATGAAATCTTCTGTGCCCCACACCCGTGCCCGTCTGTCCCGCGCTGTTCGCCCCCGCTCCGGGGGCAAATTCGCAAATCCGAAGTTGATCACTATGCTCTCCCGCATGGGGAGGAACTCCGCGGTCTGCTTCGCGTTCGCCACCGTCGTCCTGGTCTCGGGCTGCGACAGCGTCAGCGGTCTCGACACCGATCCCAAGCCCGCCGAAGCGGCCGCGACGACGACCTCGAGCGCCGAGCAGACCACGCCGACGACGACCACCGCCGCGGCTCCGGCGGCCCTGCCGGACTGTCCGGATCCGGGCACCGCACGAACGGATTGCCGAGTGCGGGCGCAGGATTCGACCGGCATCGCCTTCGACGCTCGCCACGGCACCGACGGCCTGCTCACCGTCGAGGTCGTCACCCTCGACGGCGCCGTCGCCCAGACGATCACCGAGCAGCTCGCCGAGACTTCCGCCGCGCCCCGGGTCGCCGACACCGATTCCGACGGCCGCGACGAACTGATCATCCCCGTCGAGGTCGGCCCGTACTGGTACCGGTTCGTCGTCTACCACGCGACGGGCACTGCCACCGAGTACACCCGCGCCGGCGAGTTCCCCGCCATGGGCATCAACCCCACGCCGGACGGCCTGGCCCTGACCTCCCACAAGGACGGCTACCAGTCCACGACCCACACCTTCTGGTCGTACGAGAACGACCTCATGGTGCCCGTCGTGATCGCGGAGTCCCGTTTCACCAACGGCAACAACGCCCCCGCCCAGTGCACCATCACCAGCGCACCCGGCCTGAGCAAGACCGCCTACAAGACCGTGTCCGCCGCCCGCGCCCACTTCTGCGCCCTCGCGACCGAAGGCTGACCCACGCGCCGGATCGATATTGCGTCGCCGAATCCGGTCCGGCGCGGCACGATGACGCGATGGCCAACGTGGCGCGGGGTGCGGACCGGGTGCGGTGGGAGCAGCTGCCCGACGGAGTGCGGGCAGCGGTCGAGGAGCGGCTGGGAGCCGCGGTCACCGGGGCCGGCACGGTGGTGGGCGGGTTCAGCCACGGGATGGCGGCGCTGCTCGAATTGGGTGACGGGCGGGTGGTTTTCGGAAAGGCGATCGAGGTCGGGGACGGACTGATCGAGTCCTACCGAACCGAGGCCGCTACCGGGGCCGCGCTTCCGGCGGGGACACCCGCGCCGCGTCTGCTCTGCTCGCTGGACGGCGGCGGATGGCTGGTCATGGTGTTCGAGGCGGTCCCCGGGCGGCATCCGCGGTTCGATCGGCCCGCGGAGCTGGCGGCCGCGCTGGACGCGGTCGAGCTCTCGTCGCGCACGCTGACACCGTCGCCGATGGACGCTGTCCCGACCATCGAGGACTCGCTCGGGCCCGAGCTCACCGGGTGGCGGAACTTTCTCGCGCAGGGCCCGCCGGATGACCTGGACGCGTGGTCACGCGCGCGTCTGACGGAACTGGCCGCGCGCGAAGCGGACTGGGCCGCCGAGGTCGCGGGTACCACGCTGCTGCACACCGATCTGCGGCCCGACAACATGCGGTTGCGGCCCGACGGCACCGTTCTGCTGGTCGACTGGGCGTGGTCGTGTCGCGGTGCGGCGTGGGTGGACCTGGCCTCCCTGCTGCCCGAACTCCTGGACGCCGGGGTGGATCCGGACACCGCACTGCTGACCCGGCCGGTCCTGGCCGCGGTCGACCCGTCCGCGATCGAGGCGCTGTTCTGTGCGCTGACCGGGTATTGGGAACGCAACTCCCGGCTGCCCGCGCCGCCGCGCTCGCCGAATCTGCGCCGCTACCAGGCGAGCCGGGCGGTGCTGACCCGCGAGTGGCTCCAACGGCGATTCGAGCGCTGACCCGCCGGCCGGGAGCCGGAATCGCGCCGACCGCCCGCCGCAACCCGCCTCCTAATCGATGACGTCGGGTGGGATCTCGGGCAGGCCCTCGCTGGCACGGAGCTTCTCGGCCATCGCGGTCAGCAGGTCCGCGGACTCCTCGCTGAGGTCGTAGGCGCGGGAGGAGAGGCGGCGCAGGTTGTAGGCGTGCAGGGACGACAGGAGCTCGAGGTCGTGATCGATCGTCGCGGCGTACCGGTCGTCGAAGAAGTAGGCGGGACGGACCCGGAAGAAGTTGGCCAGGGCCACCACCAGTTGATCCGAGGGATTGGTGCGCCTGCCCGAACGCAACTGGCTCAGATACGGTTTGGCGATGGGGTGACCGGCCGCGGTCAGCGCGGCGGCGACCTCGGAGTTGGTGTGCGGCGCCCGGCCCGGGGGGTGGACCGTCTCGAAGAGTTTGTTCAGCCGGGTCGCGAAATCCGAGGGCTGCCACACGGTGCCGCCGGGCACCCGACGCACGATGGCGTCGACCAGGTCCTGCGGCACCCGCTCGCGCAGGCGTTGCAGCACCGGATCATTCAGCGAGGATTCCTCGAGCAGCGCGGCGACCCGCCGTGCGAGATCCTCGTTCTCGTTGCCCATCACTCCTCCGTCCCGGTGAGACCGCGAATCCACTCGGTATCGCGCTTCAATCTGGACCAGCGCTGCTCGACCGCCTTGGTCGATGGCCAGCCGAACAACTCGGCGATCTCGGCCCCGCGCAGGCCAACGGTCTTGCCCCATACCAGCCCGCGATCGCGATCCCCGAGCCGGGCCAGCCTGCTGTGCCAGGCCATCCGATTCACAACCAGCGCGGCGACATCGGTACGGCACGGGACCAGTTCCACCGCGGCCGGTCCGTCCTCGACCAACCCCGGTAGGGCGTAATCGATGTGGACGTCGTACAGCTCGCCCGAACGGCGGCTGCGGCGGAAGTAGTCGACGAACGCCTGCACACAGGCGTTGATGAAATACGTTGCGAGACTGGTGCCCCCGTCCGAGCGCCAGCCCTCGCCCTCGATGGCCTTGCGCCGGAACTTCTCCAGCGCCAGGGTCACCGTCTCCTGGAGGAAGTCCTCGTGGAGCCGGCCCGCGACCGTTCTGCGCTCCTGCATGGTGGGCTGCAGCGGCCAGCCCTTCTGCGCCGCGACCGAGAATATCCGGCCCGACCGGATCCACGGCCCCACCACCGCCAATCCGTGCCGAACCAGTCTCTCCGCCAGCAGAGTCCACGGCGGTCCCTCGAAACCCGCCTTGCGAACCAGCTCGAACAACGCGTGCTCGTTCTCCGTATCGGTCATAACATCGGCATCCTCACCCCGCACCTCCGCTCGCGTTCCGAGGTTATAGGCGTGCCGCGGGCCCCGAACCCTCTTCCAGCAAATCGGGAGTTGCCGAACCGATCATTTGCCCGGGAAGGGCGAATTGATCGTGGTGAAGTACTGCGCGGCGGCCAGCACGGCGACCGGTGCGGTCACCAGCAGCTGCCCGGCCAGGGTTCCGAGAAAACCGACCACCGCGACACCGGCCAGGCATCCGCCCAGCGCTCCCGGCAGCGCGCCGAACATGGCCGAGAGCGCGCCGGTCAGCACCGCGCCCCCGGCACCGCCGAGCAAACAGCCCAGCGCCGCACCGGAAATGCCGCCGACCACGGTGCCGATGGTCGCGCCCATGCTGATCGTGGTGCCCATGCGGTTCCAGGCGGCCACCTCGCGATCGTATTCGGTCTTCCACGGCGCCTGGTTCTCGAACGGCAGCGCCACCGGCTGATAGCGCGCGTGCTCGAGGTCGAAACGCGGGGTGAGCACGGCGCGGCGATCGGCGATCTCGGCGGTGATGGGGAACACGAAATCATCGACGCGGAAGGACAATTCGGTCCCGGCGAGGATGTCACCGGCCGCCGAGCGCACGGTGAACACACCGTCGTCCACGGCCAGGGTGCCGGCGTCGGTGCGAATCACGGTGCTCGTCGCGGACGTGGTCGCGGTGTAGTTGACCACCGGGTCGGCCGGGGCGGCCGCGGCGGGCAGTTCGAGCGCGGCGACCGCCGCGAGCGTGGTCAGGCCGGTGGCCAGGATGCGGGTGCTGTGCTGCATGTCGGGTCCTTCTTGTCGAGCGGCGACGGCGCGGCCTCCCCGCGCGTCGGCACAACCGTGGCCGAGCTCGCCGCCCGGTGAGCGGTGGTGCGGCACTGCGATTCGGGCGATCGCGGTTGCCTATCGCCACCGCCGTGAGCACCTCCTCGGCCAGAGACTGGGCCCATGGCTCGGCTGCAGATCGACGGGGTATCCAAACAATTCGGCGGGCACAGCGCGGTGCGCGAGGTGAGTCTCGACATCGCCGACGGTGAGTTCCTGGTGCTGCTGGGCCCGAGCGGGTGCGGCAAATCCACGCTGCTGCGCCTGCTCGCGGGACTCGAATCGCCCACGGACGGGCGGATTCTGCTGGACGGGCGTGACATCACCGAACAGTCCCCGCAGCAGCGGGATCTGGCGATGGTGTTCCAGAGTTACGCGCTGTACCCGCATTTGACGGCCGCGGGCAATATCGGGTTCCCGCTGCGCGCCCGCCGGCACGGTCGCGCGCAGATCGCGCGGCGGGTCGCCGAGGTCGCCGGGGTGCTCGACCTCGGCGACCTGCTCGATCGCCGCCCGGCCGCGCTCTCGGGCGGGCAGCGCCAGCGCGTGGCGCTGGCCCGGGCGATGGTGCGCGATCCCGGGGCGTTCCTGATGGACGAGCCGCTCTCGAATTTGGATGCGGCGCTGCGCAGTGCGACCCGCGCGGAGTTGATCGCCCTGCATCAGCGACTCGGTTCGACGTTCGTGTACGTGACCCACGATCAGGTCGAGGCCATGACCATGGCCTCGCGGATCGCGCTCATGAACGCGGGCCGCGTCGAACAGGTCGGCACCCCCGAGACGCTCTACGACCGGCCCCGCTCGACCTTCGTGGCCGGGTTCCTGGGCTCACCGCCCATGAATCTGTTTCCCGCCGAGGTGATTTCCCACGCGGGCGCCCTGCGATTGCGCGCCGCGGACCTCGACGCCGACCTCGATCTGCCCGCCACCGCACCGGCCGAGACCGCGGTCATCGCCGGTATCCGCCCCGAACGCCTGCGCCTGGACTCCGGCGGCGGCATTCGCGGCCGGGTCCGCATGGTCGAGAACCTCGGCAGCGAGGAACTCGTGCACCTCGATACCGCCGCCGGGTCGCTGTGCGCCCGCCTACCGCGCCCGTGCGGGGTGACCCGCGGCGCGCTCATCGGCCTGCGGGCCGATCCCGCCGACATCCACCTCTTCCAGCCCGATTCCGGTCTGCGCCTGCGCTGGCAGCCCGCCGCCGCGGCCGTGCACTGACACCTCCCGAGGAGAACCATCGTGAAACGCACCCTGTCCCACGCGAGCCTGGCGCTCGCGGCGGCCCTCACGCTCGGCGCGTGCGGGCTCGGCGGCACCGTCGCCACCGAGTCCAGCGCCGAGCGCATCCCGGAACTGGGCCCTGAGCAACGGGTTTCGATCGTGTTCGAGTCCTACAACTACGGTCTGGCCGGCGCCTGGACCGACACCTTCAACGGGCTCATCGCCGATTTCGGCCGCAAGTTCCCCAACATCACGGTGACCGCGCAGAAGCCGCAGGGCAACAGCCCCAATCCCGCGAGCGACACCATCTCCAGCATCCAGAACCAGCTGGTGGCCGGCTCTCCCCCGGATGTGGCCCAATTGGGTTTCAGCGACCTGGAATTCACCATCGACCAGCTGCGCGCCAAACCCCTGGACGTGCTGCTGGGCCGGGACGAGGTGCAGCGCAACTTCGACGGCACGCTGCCGTACGCCGAGCGCGCCCGCACCCTGGACGACCGTGACGGGCACACCTACGGGGTGCCGTTCGTGTTCTCGACCCCGGTGCTGTACCTGAACGCGGACCTGTTCCGCGCCGCCGGCCTGGATCCGAACTCCCCGCCCGCCACCTGGGCCGCGGTCGCCGACGCCGCCCGGGCCATCGCCACCCGCACCGGGCAGGGCGGGGTGTACATCGACTGCCTGACCAAGAGCGCCAAGGACTGGTGCTTCCAATCGCTGGTGCGCTCCAACGGCGGCCGGGTGCTGTCGCAGGACCGGCGCGCGCTGGGCTTCGCGGACGCGCCCGCGGTCGAAGTGACCCGCATGGCACAGGATCTGGTGAACACCGGGGCGATGCCCCGGCTCAATCAGAAGCAGGGGTACGAGGCGTTCGCGCGCGGCGAGGTCGGGATGATCCTCGAGACCAGCGCGATCCAGGGCACCTTCGTCACCGGCGCCAAGGACAAGTGGGAGCTGCGCTCGGCGCCCATGCCGCGGTTCGGCGACAAGCCCGTGGTGCCCACCAATTCCGGTGCGGGACTGCATATCCTGTCCGGGGATCCGGCCAAGCAGCGCGCCGCCTGGGAGCTGATCAAGTTCCTGACCAGCGAGTCGGCCTACACCGTCATCGCCGAGAAGATCGGGTACCTGCCCCTGCGCACGGGCTTGCTGACCGAGCCCAACGCCCTGTACGACTGGTCCCGGCGCAACCCGCTGCTCGCGCCGAACGTGGCCCAGCTGGCGGTCATGGAACCGTGGGTGTCCCTGCCGGGCACCAACTATCTGCAGATCCGCGACGGGATGATGGACGCGGTCGAGGCCGTCGTCTTCCAGGGTAAGGATCCGCAGACCACGCTCGCCGCTGCTCGCGCCCAGGGCGCCGACCTCCTGCCCGCCGCATGAACGCCCGCACGCTGGTCCAGCTGACCGACACTCACATTCGCGCCGACGACGCCCCGGTGCAGCACGGCGTGGACACCTACGCCAACCTGACCCGGGTGCTGGACCGCCTGCGCGAGTACGGCGGACCCATCGACGCGTTCCTGCTCACCGGCGATCTCACCGACACCGGGGACCCCGCCGCCTACCGCCGCCTGCGTGCGGCGATCGAACCGGTGGCGGCCGGATTCGATGCCGAGATCGTCTACGTCATGGGAAACCACGACGAACGCATCGGCTTCGGCGCCGAACTGCTCGGCCGGACAACCGATTCCGCCGAGCCGCACGACTCGGTGCTCGAGGTCGGCGGCCTGCGCGTCATCGCGCTGGACAGCACCATCCCCGGCCGCCACGACGGGAACCTCGAACCGAGCCAGCTCGATTGGCTCGCACACCAGCTGAGCACCCCGGCCCCGCGCGGCACCCTGCTGGCGATCCACCACCCGCCGCTGCCCTCGACGCTGGCCGCGGCGCGGGTCCTGGGTCTGCGCAATACCGCCGAGCTGGCCGCGGTCCTGTCCGGAACCGATGTGCGCCAGATCATCTCCGGTCACCACCACCTCACTGCCGCGAGCACCGTGGCGGGGATTCCGGCCTGGATCGGCCCCGCGGTGGCCTACCGGATCGAGGGCATGGCCCCCGCCGGCCGCCAGCGGGCCACCGCGGGGTGCGGCTACACCCGCATCGATCTGGTCGAGGACACCGTTGTCCTGACCGCGATCGAGGTGGCCGCCACACCCCCGCTGTACGACCGCGACGAGGCCGCCGAACTGCGCCGCCTCGCCGCCCTGTCCCCCGGCCACGGATAACCCGTGTTCGTCATCGACGACCGGGAATCGCAACTCCCACAATCCGGTTCACCCGGGCCGGCCGCGGCTACCGTGAGCGCGCCACCGCCGAGCCGTGATAACACCGGCACCGGCGCCGGTGCACGGGAGCAAACCGCCGGTGCACGCGATTCGGATAACGGCGATCGCGGCGTCGAGGATCCGGCTGGGGCAGCGCGAACGCCGGTAGGCAGCCCAGCATCAGTAGACAAGAAGTCGCAGGCGAGACCCATGCGGTCCAACCGCTCTCCCGCACTCCGCCTGATTCGACGCGCCGGGATCGGGGCATCGGTCACGGGGACGGGTGATCAACCCCGGCCTCGTCCACGTCGGCTCCCGCACCTTACGGCCACCGCCGGCCGAGCGAGTTCGGGTCCCGGTCGCCGTGGTCGACCGCTGGTCACCGGGGAGCGGGTGCGGCGGGCCGGGCGGGGAGCGGTGCCGTACCTGTATCTCGCGCCGGCGCTGGTGTTGCTGGTGGTGTGGACCTATCGGCCGTTGGCACAGGCGGTGGAGCTGTCGACCTATTCGTGGAATCTGCTGCCGACCGTGCCGATGCGGCCGGTCGGGGATGCGAACTACCGGCGGCTGCTGGATCTTCCGGCGTTCCGGGACTCGCTGGCGCGCACCGCGGTGTTGATCGTCGGGTTGTTGCCGTTCACGGTCGTGCTGCCGGTGGCGCTCACGTTCGCGGGGCAGCGGATCTCGGGGCGGGCGCGCGGGGTGTATCAGGCGCTGGTGTTCGCGCCGTTCCTGGTCGCCCCGGTGGCCGCGGCCGCGGTGTGGCGGTGGCTGTTGCATCCGGGGTCGGGGCTGGTGGATCGGGTGCTGGGCTCGGATCGCAACTGGGTGTACGAGTCGAGTACCGCGCTCGCGGTGGTCATCGTGATCACCGGGTGGCAACTGCTGGGGTTCGCGCAGTTGGTCGTCTCGGCGGGGGTCGCGGCGATCAGCGGGGACTACGGGGAGGCGGCACGGGTGGACGGGGCCACCACGGGCCAGATCCGGCGGTGGATCACCCTGCCGCTGCTCTCGCCGACGCTGGTGTTCCTGGTGCTGACCACCGTGCTGCTGAGCCCGGTGCTGACCTTCCCGATCATCGACTCGATGACCCAGGGCGGGCCCGCGCAGTCGACCACGAACATCTATTACCTGCTGTGGGAGTACGCCTTCCACAGCTTCGACGCCGGACTCAGCGCGGCCGCGGGCGTGCTGCTGTTCCTGGGATTCGCCGCCATCGCCGGGGTACTGGTGTGGCTCTCGGAAAAGGTGAGCTTCCATGACGATTGACCGGCTGCGCCGCCTCGGCGGGCATCTGCTGCCCGCCGGCACGGCCCTGCTGTGTGCGTTCCCGATCTACTGGATGTTCGCCACCAGCGTGCGCCGTCCCGAGGACGTGTACTCGCTCTCGGTCCTGCCGTGGCCGGTCTCGACCGCCAACTACGTCGACGCCGCGCAGCAGGTGGACCTGGCGCGCCTGCTGCTCAACACCTTTCTCGTCGCGGCCGGATCGGCCGCCGGGCAGCTGCTGATCGCGCTACTGGCCTCCTACGCCTTCGCCATGTACACCTTCCCGCTGCAACGGCTGCTGTACCTGGCGTTCGTGGGCACCTGGCTGGTGCCGTTCCATGTCACCATGCTGCCGAACTACCTGCTGCTCAACCGGTTCGGACTGTTGGACACCCTGATCGGCACCGTCCTGCCGACGCTGTGCTCGGCGCTGGCGATCCTGCTGCTGCGCCAGCACATGGCGGCCTTCCCCCGTGAGCTGGTGGCCGCGGCCCGGGTGGACGGTCGCTCGTCGTGGTCGATCCTGTGGACGGTGGTCGTGCCCAATCTGCGACCGGCCCTGGCGGCGCTGGGCATTCTGCTGTTCATCAACGCCTGGAACGAGTACTTCTGGCCCGCGGTGGTGCTGCGCCGCTCCAATGCCGTTGTGCAACTGGGGCTGCGGAGTTTCATGGGTACCGAGGGCGATCAGTGGGGCCCGCTCATGGCGGTGGCGGGCGCGGCGTGCCTGCCGGTGCTGGTGCTGTACGTGGTGCTGCAGCGCCAGATCGTGGACGGGTTCGTGCGCTCGGGCCTCAAGTGAGAGCTCAGGCCGGGATCGGCACCGCGGCGGCCTCGGTGAGGCACTGCACGAACTGCGCCACCGCCGGGTTGTCCTCCTCGGCGCGCCACACCGCGTACAGGTCGAGGGTGGGCACCGGATCGACCAGTTTCACCGCCACCGAACTGCTGCCCGGGGTCCCCATGCCCATGGAGATCGCGCGCGGCAGCGAGGCGAACCCGACCATCGGCCGCACCGAGACCATGTGCGCGGTCGCGCCGGGGTCATCGGCGGAATGTCCGATGGTCAGGGCGATTCGGGACTGGGCGGCCGCGCGGAAGATCGCGTCGTACATGGCCGGGCACTGCTCGCGCTCGAACAGCACGCACTCCTGGCTCGCGAGTTCGGCGAACGGCACCCCGGCCCGTTCGGCCCATCGGTGCCCGCGCCCGACCACCGCCACCAGCGGAACCCGGTGCAGCATGCGCCGATACCGGAAGTCGGCGGTGCTGGGGTGCCCGTACACCAGCGCCACATCCAGCGATCCGGACGCCAGCGCGGCGAGCTGGGGCCCGGTGCGCTTCTCCCACAGCGATACCGCGATGTCGGGGTGCCGCGCGGTCATGCGCACCAGCGCGTCGGGCAGCACGTGGCGGCTGGCGGGCACGTTGTAGCCGACGTTCACCGTGCCCGAGCGTCCGGCCGCGGTGGCCCGCGCGGCGCGGGCCGCCCGGTCGACGTGGGCGACGATCTGGCGCGCCTGGATCTCGAATTCGCGCCCGGCGGCGGTCAATCGCACCTCGTGCGAATTGCGGGCAACCAGTTGGACACCCACGGCCTTCTCGAGTTTGCGCAGCTGGGCGCTCAGGCTCGGCTGGGTGATGTGCAGGCGCGCCGCCGCGCGCCCGAAGTGCAGGTCCTCGGCGATCGCGAGGAACGACACCAGATGCCGAAGCTCCATGGCACCGCCTCCTTCCGGCTGGGGGTCACGCTAGCGGCGCCGGATAACCGCCGATGAATCCGATTCGCACGCCGAGGACCGATCCCGTGGCCGGCGTGTGAACGCTGCTGCGCGCCAAGGCGATAACCCGGGGGTGCGAGCAAACCCCGGGCCGTTTCGTGATGTAAACGATTCCTTGACAACGTCGTTCGCGTAAAGGCAGCATTTACACATGAACGATTCCCAGCACCGGGATCCCGCCGACGAGCGCGCGGTCCTGGCGAAGATGCTCTCCTCCAACGCCGAATTCGTCGCCGAGGTCCTGTATCCGGCCGAGGGTCATCCGACCCCGTCGGTCATGGCCGCCCTGCGCGCGGCCCGCAATCTCGACAGCGTCGTCGACGACGTCCTGCGCTCGCTGGTGCGCCAGGCCCGCGAGGAGGGCCGCACCTGGGCCGAGATCGGCGAGATCTTCGGCACCTCCCGCCAGGCGGCCTTCCAGCGCTTCGGCGGGGCGGGCATGCAGACGCCCCCCCCCCCCCCCCAGCCCCCCCCCCCCCCCGTGCCCCAGATGGCCCAAAAGCCCAAAAATCCCCCCCAGCCGCCCCATACCGGCGGGCCCCCCCCCCCCCCCCCGCACCCCCCCCACCCCCCCCCCCACCCC
>NZ_JBSHMS010000013.1:25770-133166 GCF_053645575.1 Nocardia sp. NPDC055321 | reverse complement strand
TGCAGACGCCCCCCGCCCCGCCCATGCCCCCGCCGCCGCCGTTCCCGAAGATGCCCAAGATGCCGAAAATGCCGCCCATGCCGCCGATTCCGGGCTGGCCGCCCACGCCGCCGCGTTTTCCCGGCGCCTGACCCGGACGTGCGAGCCATGTCCGCCACCGCCCACCCGTCCGAGCTGTGCCGGGCCCGGCGCCGACTGCTCGGCGCCGCGCGCTGCCGCTTCGCCGAGGACAGCCTCGCCGACGCCGTCTCGGCGGGCCTGCGCCAGGCGGTCCTGTTCGGAACGGCCCTGGACACCTTCGCCTCGCACAATCCGTACCCGCACCTGCGCGTGTTCGAGATCGCGACCGAAGCCGAGTTCGACGTGCTTACCGGCACAACGGGTTTCGACCGCACGATGCCGGCGTTCCTGATCCGTCTCGGCGCGCCCGGCGCCGCGGCGGACGCCCTGCCGGACCCGAGCGCCCTCGCCGCCGGGAGCGAGATCGTCGTCGACTATCTACCGCGCCCGGGCACATCGGGCTCCGCCCTCGCGGCCGATGCCCGGTTCGAGGTGCTCGCGGACCTGGACTCGCACGCCCTGGCCGCGCGCTACCTGCACCGCCCGCTCGAGCTCACGGGCGCGCCCGAACCCCGGGTCGTGCGCGCCCGGGTCCGCGCTGTCGCACCCGCGTGCGAGGTCACGGGCCCATAGCGACACGCCGCCGGCTGCGGCGGAATGCAGCTACCTTCCAGTTACCCTCCGAATGGGACATTTCCGACCCATTGTCCCCAGGAGGAGTACCGATGCGCACACGGCTGCAACGCCTGGTCCTCACCGGCATTGCCACCGCTTCTACCCTGTTGCCCGTCGTCGCGGTCGGGTCGGCGACCCCGCCCGCCCCCGCGACCGGCGCGCACGGGGTGCTCGGCAAGGACTTCCTGTGGGGCGTAGCGGCTTCGGGCTTCCAGTCCGAGGGCTACCCGGCAGACAGCAACTGGCTGCGCTACATCCAGGCCAACCCCGACTGGGACCGGTACGAGGACTCGGTGGACTTCCGGTCGCGGTACCCCAACGACATCGCCCTGGCCGCCGGACTCGGGGTCAAGGTCTTCCGCATCGGCATCGAATGGGCCCGCGTGCAGCCCACCGCCGCCGCCTGGAGCGAAGAGGGTTTCCGCTTCTACGACTCGGTCATCCAGGCCATCCTGGACGCCGGCATGAAGCCGATGCTGACCCTGGACCACTGGGTCTACCCCGGGTGGGCCGCGGACCGCGGCGGCTGGAACAACCCCGGCATGGTGCAGGACTGGCTGGCCAACATGCGCACGGTGGTCGACCGGTACGCGCCGCTGAATCCGGTGTGGGTCACCATCAACGAGCCGGTCGCGTACATCATGCACGAGGTCAGACAGAACGGGACCGACGCACCCGCCATGCTGGACCTGGTCGCCATGGCGCACAACGAGATCTACGATTACATCCACCGCGTGCAGCCCGGCGCGCAGGTCACCAGCAACGTCGGGTACGTCGCGGGCGCCGAGCCCGAGGTGAACGGGCCGCTGATGGACAGGATCGGCGAGCGCCTGGACTTCATCGGCGTGGACTACTACTTCGGTTACGAGCCGCCCAACTCCAACGCCGTCTCCCACCGCCCCGACGGCTCGGTTCCCGCCCCGGCGGGCATGTGGGACCTGCCCGTGCGCCCCGAGGGCATCTACTATGCGCTGCAACACTATTCGCGCAAGTTCCCGGACAAGCCGCTGTGGATCGTGGAGAACGGCATGCCCACCGAGGGCGGCAAACCCCGCGCCGACGGCTACACCCGCTCGGATCACCTGCGCGACACCGTCTATTGGCTCCAGCGGGCCAAGATCGACGGGATGAACATCATCGGCTACAACTACTGGAGCCTCACCGACAATTACGAGTGGAGTTCCTACACACCGCGTTTCGGCCTCTACACCGTGGATGTGACCACCGATCCGAACCTGACCCGCACGCCCACCGACGCGGTGGACTCCTACCGCAACATCGTCACCACCGGCGGGGTTCCCGACTACTACATTCCGGTGCGCGCGCCCGCGCACGACTGCAACCTGGTCGATCCCCCCGCCAGCTGCGAATCCCCGGTGACGGTGCCCTAGCGGGCGCCCGTCACCCGAGACCCCTGCGCACAGCGCGTCGAAATTCTCGGCCCCCATCGAGCTACGCGATGGGGGCCGAGTCGCGCAGCGCGTGCGCGGCGCACGGGTCCCGGCTCGCGAATCCCGCGCCTCCGCCCGTTCGCTAGCATTTGATCAGCGCGCTGTGAGTCCACAACCGATCAGGGAGTAGACATGGCAGAGAATGTGCAGGTTTCCCCACCGGTCCAGGCGGTGGTCGACGCGATCAACGCCGCCGACACCGACGCGTTCGTCGAGGCATTCACCGAGGACGGGGTGGTCGACGACTGGGGCCGGCGGCTGAGCGGGCCGGCCGGGGTCCGGGACTGGGCGAATTCCGACGCGATCGGCGCGGGCGCCCGGATGACCGTCACCGGCGCCGAGACCGACGGCCCGGTCACCCATATCCGTTTCGGCTGGCGCAGCCGGGTGTTCAACGGTGACTCCGAAGCGTTCGTCACCGTCCGCGACGACAAGGTCTCGGAGTTCCGGATTCCGGCGGGCTAGCGCACCCCGGGCAGGTCAGTCGTCGAGATCGTCGAGTTCGCGCACGGCGCGTTCGATTTCCGCGGCCAGGGTCGCCCCGCCCACCTCGCGCGCGGCGGCCTGATAGCGCTCGCGGAATCGCACCAGGTCCGAGCGGACCCCTTCCCCGCCGTAGGTGGTGCCCACCGCGGCGCGGAAGGTCTTGACCATCTCATCGGCCAGGTCGGCCAGGCGGGTGCGGATCAGGGTGCGCAGGTCGCCGGACAGGGAGATGTCCGCGCCGACGTCGTAGAGCACGAGCGCGCCACTGAGCATGGGCGGCTCCGGGATTCGCCACTGCGTGCCGTGTGCGAGCACGTATCCGGCGGACTGCAACTCGTCCAGGATCTCGGGGCGGCGATCACCGAGCAACTCGCTCAGCTGCTCGTCGTCGACGATCATTCCGGCCTGGATGTCCCCGCTCTGATCGGCGTAGCGTGGGTCGAAGACCTTGCGCCACTCCCCGTCGGGGGCGGCTTCGGCCTCGAAGACCTCGCGGATCGCCTCGAGCCGCAGCCCCCGGCCCTGCATGGCCACGATCGCCTCGAGGCGTTCGAGGTGTTCGGCACCGTAGACCGCTTCCTTGCCGGCGCGGCCGGGCTTGGGCAGCACGCCGAGCGAGTGGTAGTAGCGGATGGTGCGTGCGGGCACCCCGCTGTAATCGGCGAGCTGGGAGCGGCTGTATCGATCCACCCGATCAGCATAGAGACCGCAACCGGCCAACGTTGACAGCTCCTACTGTCCGCGTTAGCGTAACCGCCGCCACACTGTCGACGACGACAAGGGAGTTTGCTATGCCCCAACGCGAGACCGATTTCGACGTACTCATCGTCGGATCCGGATTCGGCGGCAGTGTCACCGCGCTGCGTTTGATCGAGAAGGGATACCGGGTCGGTGTCCTCGAGGCCGGTCAGCGCTATGCCGATGACGAACTTCCCGAGACCAGTTGGGATCTGCGCAAATTCCTGTGGGCACCCAAATTGGGTTGCTTCGGTATTCAGCGTATTCACCCCTTGCGCGATGTGCTGATTCTGGCGGGCGCGGGCGTGGGCGGCGGTTCGCTCAATTACGCGAACACCCTCTATGTGCCCCCGACGCCGTTCTTCGAGGATTCGCAGTGGCGCGACATCACCGACTGGCGCGATGAGCTGATGCCCTATTACGACCAGGCCAAGAAGATGCTGGGCGTGGTGCAGAACCCGCACATGACCCCCGCGGACGAGGTGTTCAAGCAGGTCGCCGAGGACATGGGCGTCGGTGACACCTTCGTGCAGACCCCGGTCGGGGTGTTCTTCGGCGAACCGGGCAAGAAGGTCGCCGATCCGTTCTTCGGCGGCGTCGGCCCCGAGCGCACCGGCTGCATCGAATGCGGCGAGTGCATGACCGGGTGCCGCCACGGATCCAAGAACACCCTGGTCAAGAACTATCTGTACCTGGCGGAAAAGGCGGGCGCGCAGATCGTTCCGCTGACCACCGTGTCCGCGGTGCGCCCGCTGCGGGACGGCACCTGGGACGTGGAGACCGTGCGCACCGGCGCCTGGTTCCGCAAGCAGCCCAAGGTCTACACCGCCGGGCACGTGGTGCTGGCCGCGGGCACGCGCGGCACCCAGCAGCTGCTGTTCGCGATGCGCGATCAGGCGGTGCTGCCGGATCTGTCCTCGCGCCTGGGCGTGCTGACCCGCACGAACTCCGAGTCGATCGTGGGCGCGGCCACCCGCAAGGTGAATCCGGACCGCGATTTCACCCGCGGCGTGGCGATCACCTCCTCGATCCATCCGACCCCGGACACCCATATCGAGCCGGTGCGCTACGGCAAGGGCTCCAACGCCATGGGCCTGCTGCAGACCCTGATGGTCGACGGCGGCGGCCGCGTGCCGCGCTGGCTGCGGTTCCTGTGGACGGTGCTGTTGCATCCGCTGACGCTGCTGCAGTTCCTGTCGGTGAAGAACTGGAGCGAGCGGACCATCATCGCGCTGGTCATGCAGAACCTCGACAACTCGATCACCACGTACACCAAGCGCGGGCTGTTCGGGCGCACGCTGACCTCGAAACAGGGTCACGGCGAACCGAATCCGACGTGGATCCCGGCGGGCAACCAGGTCACCCGCGCGGTCGCGGACAAGATCGGCGGCGTGGCCGGCGGCTCCTGGGGCGAGGTGTTCAACATCCCGCTGACCGCGCACTTCCTGGGCGGGGCGGCGATCGGGGCGGACCCGCACACCGGTGTCATCGACCCGTACCACCGGGTCTACGGCTACCCCACCCTCAGCGTGGTGGACGGCGCTGCGGTGTCGGCGAATCTGGGTGTGAATCCGTCACTGACCATCACCGCGCAGGCCGAGCGCGCGGCGGCCATGTGGCCCAACAAGGGTGAGCTAGACACACGTCCGGCCCAGGGCAGCGCGTATCAGCGCATCGCGCCGGTGCGCCCGAACCAGCCGGTGGTCCCGGCCGGCGCCCCCGCGGCGCTGGTGCTGCCGATCATCGAGATCCGCACGCCCAGCACCGAATCCGCGTAGCGGCCGGTCGATCCGAGCATGCCCCGCTGTCACACCCTCGCGGTGTGCGGTGGGGCATCGTGCGTGAAGGGGGAGACGCGCACCTGTCGCACGGGGTCGCCGTCCCGTGCGAACGGGTGGTCAGCCCGCGTGTACGTGCGAGAACCCCATGGGTGAGGTCGGCGGCGGTACCGCCCCGACCGGCGCCCGGAATTCCTGCAGTGCGGGAAGCACATCCACGTGCCGGGCCGCGTAGCAGCGCACCTGCGGCAGCGCGTGCGCCACCTCGCTGCGCTCGAGCGGTTCGGAGTCGATGTACCCGACCTGGTCCAGGCCCACGCCCAGGGTCTGGGCGATACGGGTGATGGCGGCTGACTTCCGCCCCCACCCGACCTCGATCACCGCGAAACTGTCGTGCAATCCGTGCCTGCGCAATTGCGCGACGGTCCACTCTCCTTCACCGCGACTGGCCACCGCGTGCATGACGCCGCGTTCGCGCAGCAGGCGCAACGAACGCACCGCCTCCGCGCGCAGCGCCCCATCGGTGGAGTCGCACACCACTCCGTCCCACAGGGAGTTGTCCACCTCCCAGACAAGACATTTCACTGTCGGTGAGTTCATCCTGCCCCTATATCGATCCAGCCAACCCCATGGCGTGCGAACACGACCGCGGGCACGACAACCATTCCTCGGTACCACGGTTGCGCGACAGCCCCCACTTTCGGGAACCGCCCCGCGCGTGACATCGTAGGTGCCGTCTGGGTCAATGCACCAGCGCTGGCAAATGCGAGACAATTACGTTTCAATGGCCGAGATCGCATTCCGATCGCGCGGTTATCGCTGGTAGCTTCCGCCTCGGCACGGTTCGCAGCAGTGGAAGGGAGCCAAGCCCATGGGGCCGCGCGGGAAACTGACAGGTGGCTTGGCCGCGTTCGCGCTGGTGCTGGCCGGTTGCGGGGCGGCGGAGGAATCCGCGCCCATCGTGATCGGCTCCCTGGACTCCTCGGCCGCGCCCGCACCGGCTCCGGTGACCACGACCGTGGCCCGCAGCGCGCCGATCGCCGACCCCTCGACCGCGCCGGCTCCGGCGGTGGATCAGTTCGCCGATCAGGCCCTGATCGAGCGCACCGAGTGGACCGAGGCGGTCGACGGCACCCGGCTGCTGGTGTTCCCGACCGTGGCCGGGCGCAAGGACACCTTCCCCACCGCGGGCGAGCGCGCGTGGCAGGAAGTGCTCACCCTGTCCCCCGACGCCGACACCCCCGGCATGCGCGATCAGTTCATCTGCCACTGGGAGTGGGCGCGCGCGGTGGCGCCCAACAAGACCAGCTGGAATCTCGAGCCGTGGCGGCCCGCGGTGGGCTATCAGGAGACGGTGAACACGCTCTGCAATCCGGGCGGGCCCGAACGCTGAGCACTCGTTGCCCGCGGTAACGAGACGGGGCGGGCGAAAACTCTTGCCCGCGAGAACCTTCGAGCCGTTCGGCAATTGTGGGTATCGTTGGTGACGTCCAGCGCGTACTCCTCGGAGGGAGAGGCACGTTGCGCTCCCGTGTGCCTGACAGCCCGGCGATCCCCACGCCCCGCGCCCCGAGCGCGGCGCTGCCCCGCCACCTGTTCCCCGCGCTGACCGGCGCCGCGGAGGTCTATCTCGATTCCGCGGCCACCACCCAGAAACCGCGCCCGGTCCTCGAGGTCCTCGACCGCTATCACCGCGAGCGCACCGCCAACGCCGGGCGGGGCACCTATCCGTGGGCGAGCGCGATCACCCGCGAGGTCGAGGGCGTGCGCGAACGCATGGCCGGGTTCATCGGCGCGAGATCGGACGAGGTGGTGTTCACCGGCGGATCCACCGCGGCGCTGAACGCGGTGGCCCTGTCGTGGGGGCTGGCGAATCTACGCGACGGGGACGAGATCCTGTACAGCCCAACCGATCACGCCTCCAACGTGTATCCGTGGCTGCATCTGCGCCAGGTGCTGCGCGGGTTCGGGCGCACCGTGTGCCTGGTGCCCTACCGGGTGAACGCGATGGGTGAGGCCGACATCGCCGACATCGAGGCCAAGATCTCCCCGCGCACCCGGTTGATCACCGTTGCGCACCTGCATCACGTGTTCGGCGCGCTCAGCACGCTCGAAGAGCTCACCGGGCGCATCGATCCCGATATCGCCCTGTGTTTCGACTGCAGCCAGAGCGGCGGGCACCTGCCGGTGCGAGTGGACGAGCTCGGCGCGGATTTCGCGGTGTTCGCCGCGCACAAGATGTTCGGCGCCACCGGAACCGGGGTGCTGTACTGCGCCCGGCGACGTCACAGCGAACTCATCCCGTTTTTGCCGGGAGGCAATTCGGGTGTGTCCCTTGTAGATTCGAACTTCATGCCGGGACCGATGCCGCAGCTGCTCGAGGGCGGCACCCCGAACATCGCGGGCATTCTCGCACTCGGGGCGGCCCTGGACGTGCTCGAGGAGGTGGGCCTGGAGGTGATCCACTCCCACAATCGCGCCCTCACCCGGCGACTGCTCACCGCGCTGCGGCCGGTGCCGGGGCTCGAGTTCCTGCCCGGTCCGGCCCATGCCCCGTGCGAGACCGGCTACGGCATAGCGTCGTTCACCCTGGCCGGGATCAGCGCCGGGGATCTGGGGTTCGTGCTCGGCGAACTCGGGTTCCTGGTGCGTGCCGGTGCGCACTGCGTGCCCGAGGCGCGCGAGCTCGGCGACACCGACTCGGTGCGCGTGAGCACCCACCTCTACACCACCGACGACGAGATCGACCGGTTCACCGACTGCGTCACCACGATCGCCGAGGAGGTCTCCTGACCATGAACGGTCACCCGCCCCGCTACGAACGCCGCGCCGCCTCCCGGGTGCTGGCCGCCCTCGCCCGGCCCGGACTGTTCGGCGCCGCCGTGGCGCCCCCGGCCCGGCACATCGACTACACCTGCACCGCCATGGCTACCGAGCCCGGCTCACACCTGACCCTGTCCCAGCGGCTGTACCTCGAGCGGTACATGCGCCCGTGCCGGCCCGAACAGGTGGTCAGCGCCACCCACCGGGTGGTGTGGACCGACAGCGACGGGGTCCCCAACACCGGGCACTACCGCACCGGCGGGCTCGGTCCGATCGTGCCCATCGCGGTGCGCGAGACGGTGCTGGCGCTGTGGCACGCCCTCGAGGCCGATACCGGCCTGGCACAGCGGATCTCGGGCTTGAGCGCGCGCGATCACGCGGTGCTCGAGGGCACCACCACCGACCACGAACCCCTCGACATCTTCCGGGTCGGGATCGAGGCGACCGGGCGGGCGCTGGCCCAGCACGCGCTGCTGGCGCGCTGGACGCCCTATCGCACCGCGAACGAATTCGCGGTCGGCCTGCGCGATTCGAGCATCTACGGCGCGGTCGCGACCCGCTGGTACTGGGAGCTGCAGGCCTCGAGCTACCGGCGCGGGATGATCGCGGCCGGGTTCACCACTCAGCCCGACGGCACCGTGCGCTACTCGCTCGAGACGGTGGCCACCCTGCGCGCGATGAAGGACGCCACCATCGAGGACGCGCACCGGGTGATGCGCCGCGCGACGCTGGTGGAGAAGCTGTCGGTGGAGGAGGCGATCGCAAAGTACCACGACGAATTGGACGTGATCTCACGCCAGTACGCGCTGCTGCCCCCGGGCACGCGCCCGGCGTGCCTGGCCGCGATGCCGCATCAGCTCGACGGCCAGCACTACAGTCTGCTGCCGCTGGTGGTGGACAAATTCACCGAGTTGTTCACCGCGATCACCGACCGGCTCACCGTGGCCGAGGTACCCGCGCACGCCGGGGCCGAGACCGCCGAGCTCACCGCGGAGGATCAGGTGTTCTTCGTGCCGGACATGAACTGCAAGCACTGCGTGCGCACGATCACCGGGGTGCTCGAGTCCATGGGTATCGCGGTGCACGAGATCGACCTGCTCGGCAAGCGGGTGGTCGCGGAGTTCCGCAGTCCGCGCAACCGGCATCGCGCGTTCGAGGCGCTGCGCGACAGCGGCTACAACCCGGCCCAGGATTCGAGCGCGACCGCCGCCACCGAATCGGCCGTATGACCGCACCGGTTCCGCCGGCACTGCCGGCGCACACGCACGCACTGGTGCGCGCGTTCCTGGATTCGCCCGACACGGCGCACGCGCTCGTGCGGCGCTTCGGGTCCCCCGCGCACCTGGTGTTCCCGCAGGTGTTCGCCGACAATCTCGACCGGCTGCGGCGGGTGCTCGAGGCGCGCCCGATGCGCTATCGCATCTGCTACGCGCACAAGGTGAATCATTCGCGCGCGTTCGTGCGCACGGCCGAGCACGCCGGGATCGGGATCGACGTGGCCTCCCCGCAGGAGCTCGACAGTGCGCGCGGGGCCGGGTTCGGCTGTGAGCGCGTCGAGGTGACCGGGCCCAAGGGCGAGCAGTTCCTGCGCGCGCTGGCGCCCACCGGCGCCACGATCAACGTCGACAACGTGTGGGAGTTGCGGCGGGTCGCCGAGCTGGCGGACCCGGGCGCCCCGATCGCGGTCCTGGTGCGCCTGTGCGGGATTCCGGGTACGCCGGTGAGCCGGTTCGGGGTGCCGTTGACCGGGGTGGACGAGGTGTTCGAGGTGCTCGCGGCGCAGCGGGACCGGATCCGCTTTCGCGGGTTCGCCTTCCACATCGATTCCGGGGAGCCCGGGGAGCGCCTGCGCGCGGTGGAGGCGTGCCTGGAGCTGACCGAGCGGGCCTACGGGTACGGGCTGAGCCCGGCGGTGATCGATATCGGCGGCGGCTTCCGGCAGGTGTTCACCGCCGACGCCGGCGCCTTCGACGCGTACGTGATCGCGCTGCGCGAATCGCTGCTGGGCCGGGGTGAGCCGATGGCGTGGGGCGGCAACACCTTCGGGTTCCATCTCGACGGCAGCGCGATCCACGGCACCCCGGTCTTTCACAAGTACGCCAACACCGTGCCCGCGGACCGCATGCTCGCCGAGCTGCTCGATGCCGGGCTCGAGGCGCACGGCGGGCGCAGTTTCGCGCAGGTCGCGGCCGAGAATCTGCTCGAGGTGTGGCTCGAGCCGGGTAAGGCGCTGGTCGATCACGCCGGAATCACCGTGGCGCGCGTGGAATTCGTGAAGCAGACCGCGGACGGGAGCACCCTGGTCAATCTGGACCTGAGCCGTGACACCGTCACCCCGGCCGATCAGGAGGTGATGGTGGATCCGATTCTGGTGCCCGCGGGCACGAGCGACGGTGACGGGCCGATCGGGGTGTTCCTGGCCGGGCGGCTGTGCCTCGAGCGCGATCTGATCACCAATCACAAGGTGTGGCTGGCGCATCGGCCCCGGCCCGGTGATCTGGTCATCTTCCCCAACACCGGCGCCTATCACATGGACCTGTCGGCGGCGCGTGCGTCCATGCACGCGCTGCCGCCCAAACTCGCGGTGTCGCACAGCGCGAGCGCCGGATTCCGGGTGTGCCCCGATCACGAGTACGAACCCGCGGACGTGGACGTGGTGACCGGGCACGGGGTGCAGTGATGCGCTACGACCACATCACCGAACTCATCGGCAACACTCCCCTGCTGCGCCTGGATCCGGCGGTGCACGGGCTCGCGCACGTGGAGCTGTACGCGAAGCTGGAGTCCTGCAACCCCTTCGGCTCGGTCAAGGACCGGGTCGCCTGGGGCATGATCCGCGACGAACTCGCCGAGATCGTGGCGCGCGAGCAGAGCCTGATCGAGGCCTCGAGCGGCAATACCGCCAAGGCGCTGCGCATTCTGGGCGCGATGCACGGGATCGGGTTGCGGGCGGTCACCAATCGCATCCGGGTCACCGAGGTGCGTGAGCTGCTGCAGGTGTTCGGCACCGATATCGAAGAGCTGCCCGGGCTCTCGGAGTGCCCGGACCCGACCGCGCCGAACGATGTGTACTCGGTGATCGACGCGACCATGGCGCGCGCGCCCGGGGCGTGGCATCACCCTTCGCAGTACACGAGCGAGAAGAACATCGAGGCGCACTACGAGGGCACCGGGCGCGAGATCCACGAGGATCTGGCCCGCGACGGGATCACCCGGGTGGACTATCTGATCGGCGGGCTGGGCACCACCGGCTCCACCCGCGGGGCGGCGACGTTCCTGCGCAAACACAATCCCGAACTGCGGACCGTGGCGGTGGTGTCCGAACGTGGGGACTTCATTCCCGGGATCCGCTCGGAGACCGAGCTGTGGGACGTGGGGTTGTTCCGGCCCGAGTTCTACGACCGTATCCTTCCCGTGGAGGCCGGGGCCGCGGTGGACGCGACCCTCGAGCTGGCCACCCGGTACGGGGTGCTGGCCGGGCCGACCAGCGGGGCCGCGTACGCCGCGACCCTGGAACACCTGGGCGCGGTGGAGCATTCGGGTGAGCGTCCGCTGGTCGCGGTGTTCATCGTGTGCGACCGGCTCGAGCCCTACCTGTCCTACATTCGCAAACGCCGCCCCGAGCTCTTCGGCCGCACCGCGCGCCCCGCGCCCCCGGCGGCCCCGGAACTGGCCGCCACCCCCACCCTGACCCCCGACGCCCTCGAGACCCTCGATCGCGAGGCCCGCCCCACCGTGGTCGACACCCGCGGCGCGATGGCCTATCGGATCGCGCACGTGCCCGGCGCGCTGAATATTCGCGACGATCACCTCGAGGACATGTTCACCCACGGCATCCCCTTCTCCCGCTCGCGCCCACTGGTTTTCGTGTGCCCGGTGGGCGAGCTGTCGCTGCGGTTCGCGGCCCAGGCCCGCCGCGCGGGCTACGACGCCTACAGCCTGGCCGGGGGGATCGCGGCCTGGCGCGACAGCGGCAAGCCGATGGAATCCGCGCCTCGGGGTACGTGAGTCGGCTGCCATGGCCCGGAACGGGCCTGCTCGCCGGGCGACCGCCGTGCCGATGCTCGGATGACGCTCGGCACAGGGCGGGCGCCGGCACCGGATGGCACGGCGACAGCCCGCACGGGTCCGCGAATCGCGGGTGGCGGGCGCTGGACGGTCCACACCGTTCTATCTCGGTGTCGTCGTATGCGGTTCGGCCACACCGGTTCGCGCGCGAGGCGCAGTGAAAATCGCGCCGGGATCCATCGCTCGGACAACCCCGAAGCTCGACGATCGATCCGGCCGCACTCGGCGGCTGTGTCGGTAGCCGAGGGCGCGGGTTGAATCCGCCGGACCGGCCGGGTCGCACCGGCCGGTCGGTTGGTGGATTCGGCGCTGCCCCTGGCACGATGTGATCTTGTGGAATGGGCATTGGGACTGGTCGTGCTCGTGGGGGCCGCGGTCGCGCTGGCGGCCCTGGCCCGGCGGATCGGGGTCGGGGAACCGTTCGTGCTCACCGTGGCGGGGGTGATCGGCTCCTACCTGTGGTTCGTGCCGGAGTTCGACATCGAACCCGAGCTCGTGCTGCTGGGGTTGCTGCCGCCGCTGCTGTACACCACCGCGATCCGCACCTCGCTGATCGATTTCCGGCCCAAGAAGGTCTCGATCACGCTGCTGTCGGTGGGGCTGGTGCTGTTCACCACCTTCGCCGTGGCGGGGGTCGTGGTGTGGCTGCTGCCGGTGCCGTTCGCGGCCGCGGTCGCACTCGGCGCGGTCGTGGCCCCGCCGGACGCGGTCGCGGCCACCGCGGTCGCCCGGCGCGTGGGCATGCCGCGGCGGCTGATCACCCTGCTCGAAGGCGAGTCGCTGTTCAACGACGCGACCGCGCTGGTGACCCTGCGTACCGCGATCGCGGCCATGGCGGGCACCGTCACGATCTGGGAGGCGGGCGGGGACTTCCTCGGCGCGGCCGGTGGCGGCGCGCTGATCGGGGTCGCGGCCGCGATGTTCCTGATGTTCCTGCGCCGGCGCATCACCGACCCGGTCCTGGACACGAGCGTGTCGCTGCTGGCGCCGTGGATCGCGTACCTGCCCGCCGAGCGCTTCCACGCCTCGGGGGTGATCGCGGTGGTCACGTGCGGGCTGATCCTGGGCCACGGCGCCCCGCGCTGGCAGTCCGCGGCCTCGCGCATCGCCGAGCAGACCAATTGGCGCACCATCCAATTCATTCTCGAGAGCACGGTGTTCCTGCTCATCGGCCTACAGGTGCGCCACATCGTCGAGGACGCCTGGAACAGCGACCTGCCCCACACCACGCTGCTGATCACGTGCGTGGCGGTGCTGGCCACGGTGATCCTCTCGCGCCCGATCTGGATGTTCCCGGCCACCCATCTGGCCTGGCGGATCGAGGGCCGCCGGCGTGGGGCGCCGCGCCCGCACTGGACCGGGCCCGCGGTGCTGTCGTGGGCCGGGATGCGCGGGGTGGTGACCCTGGCCGCGGCGCTGCTACTGCCCGCCGACACACCCGAGCTGGCCACCCTGATCCTGCTCGCGGTCGTGGTGGTGGCCGGAACATTGCTGCTGCAGGGGCTTTCGCTGCCGCTGCTGGTGCGCACGCTGAAACTGCGCGGACCCAGCCGCGCGGAGGATCTGCTGCAGGAGGCCAATCTGCTGCAGCAGGCCACCAGCGCCGGATTGGCCGCGCTCGAGGCCAACATCGCCCCCGAGACCCCGCCGGAGGTGGTGGCCGCGCTGCGCCAGCGCGTGGAATATCGGGCCCGTTCGGCGTGGGAGTTGCTGGGGCGCTCGGAATCCCAGCGCGTCACCCCCGGCGGGGAGTACCGGCGCCTGCGCCTGGCCATGCTGGCCGCCGAACGCGAAACCATTCTGCGCGTGCGTGATTCGGGTGTGGTCGACCACGAGGTGCTGCAGGAGGTGATGGCGACCCTGGACCTCGAGGAATCGACCATCGACCGCGTGCTCGAGACCGACTCCGACGAGGACGAGCTGCTGGGCGCGCCCGTCACCGCGGGCTGCGAGCATCTGCGCGCGGCCCCGCTCACCGCGGTGCCGGATCTGCCCGACGCGTGCGCGGAATGCCTGGCCGAAGGCCTGGTGTGGGTGCATCTGCGCATGTGCCTGAGCTGCGGGCACGTGGCCTGCTGCGATTCCTCGGTCGGCAATCACGCCACCAAGCACTTTCATCACAGCGGACATCCGGTCATGCGCAGCGTGGAGCCGGGCGAATCGTGGCGCTGGTGCTACCTGGACGAACAGCTCGGATAGCGACCCGATAGCAAGAGATCACCAACACCGTTGCGCCCCAATCGATTACCGAACAAGTAGTCCGATATCGGGTGTGCCGGGGCGCGCGAGCGCCGACACTGGCCTGTACGCGCCACTGTCTTCGCGCGTTTCCACCGGCATTTCCCAAGGGGATGATCGCAATGATCCGGTACCGCACCTCCGCCCTCGCCGCCGCCGTCGCCGCCCTGGCCGGCACCCTGGTATTGACCGCGCCCGGCGCGAACGCGCAAGTCTGGCGCGTGGACGTCTCGGCCGGGACCTCCATCGGACTGGGCACCTCACAGTTCGGCTCGGGCTGCTCCTACACGGTGACCGTGCAGGGCCGCCCGGGTGACGGGGCCTGGTTCTACGACGTCGAGGGCTACGGCACCTTCAGCCCGCAGTGGGTGAGCATCGGCGCCGACGGGCGCGCCTCGACCACCTGGACCCCGCACTCGGCGGGCTGGCATCGGATCTACGCCGATTCCTACTACGGCGGCGCGAGCTCGGGCTCTATCAACGTGGGTACCGGGATCAACCTGGGCAGTGCCTGCGTGGTGGTGTGAGGCGGGGTTCGTCTCGGTGTTCGGCACCGGGTGTGCGCGCGCACCCGGCGCCGGGCACTACCCTGGACCCGGTGCAGACAGGCCAGCCCTCCCCCGACGCCGAACCCCGCATCTGGGGTGGAACCACGCTCACCGAACGCCGTGAGGCACGCCGGACCGCGCTGCTCGAGGCGGCACTGGACCTGATCGGGGAATCGGGCGCGGGCGCGGTGACCATGCGGGCGGTGTGCCGGCGGGCCAATCTCACCGACCGCTACTTCTACGAATCGTTCGCCAGCCGCGACGAACTCCTCGATGTGCTGTACCGCCAGATCGCCGAGGAGTTCCTCGAGCCGATGACCGCGTTCGCGGTGGCCGATGATCCGACCCGCGATCGGGCGCTGTCGCAGGTGCTGGTCGACAAGGTCCTGCAGGATCCGCGTAAGTCGCGGTTGTTCCTGGTGGAGCCGTACTCCTCGACCGGGCTGGGGCAGACCACGATCGCGGTGATGCCCGCGTTCACGCGCTTGATCCAGGATCATCTGTTCGCCCATATCGAGGATCCGACGCGGCGGCGGCTGGCCGCGGTGACCATGGCCAGCGGCAATGCGGGCATGTTCTCGGCGTGGCTCAACGGCACGTTGCGCGCGAGCCGCGAGCAGATCGTGGATCACCTGGTGCAGACGATCTCGGCCTATCGCGGGATCTACCGGTAGATCGGTCCCCGGCGGATCCCGCGATGGGCGCGATGCGGCATCGAGCGGATGGTCAGGTGCGTTCGAGGCAGAGCATCGAGGTCGCGCCGTGCTGGAACTCGAACTCGACCGGGGTGACGCGGGCACGGACCCCGTCGCGTGCCAGATCCGCGGACAGGGCCGCGACGAGGTGCTCGCACGAGCCGCCCAGGTAGTCCACGAGGGGGAACACCCGGACCCCTCCGGCGCTCACGCGCAGCAGTTCGCGCAGCGCCGCGAGATGGAATTCGTGGTCCAGGCGGTCGGCGTAGGTGAACAGCAGATGTGAGCTCAGCACCAGGTCGAAGTGCCCGTCGGCGAAGTCGAGCGCGGGCAGCTGCCCGGGGATGTATCGCTGCGGCCGCGCGCGCAGATCGCCGAGAAACAGGTCCGCGGCCACCTCGCGCATGCGCTGATGTCCGCCGATGTCGCCGTAGAAATCCCAGACGAACCGCTCCGGATGCGCGGTGGCCCAACCGGTATCGTCGATCGCCGCACGCACCTGGCCCGCGATCTCGCCCGCACCCAGCGCGTACACCGGATCCACCGCGATCACCTCGGCGCCGAGCGCGGCCGCCTCGGCCGCGAAACTCGATCCGCCGCCCGGGCAATCGAGGATCCGCCCGCGCACCTGCTCGTCCCCGAGCCCGAACATGGCCCGGTATTCGGCCAGAGACCGTGCGGTGATCACGTATTCGCCCGCGGGAATGGTCCCGTCCTGCTGCTCCATACCGCGCACCGTACGCACCCGGTCTCGGGAACCGCGAACCAATTTCACCGTGATGGTCCCCGGCCGAGTCCTGAATTCGCGCGCCTGCCGGGCCTTTCCGCCCCGAATCGGGCGGGTTATGTCGAATTCGGCGGGCCGGCCCGCGCACGACGAGCCGGACTACACCCGCCCCTGCCCGCCGCGCCGGCCCGGGGAACCCTACCGGTCCACTCTCGCTTGGTTGCCGAATTCCATTGTCGCTGTATGTGTTCAGCCCGGGTCGATGTCCCGCACAACCGTGCTCCGCACGCCGGTGCTGGTGACCGCCGGATTCGGCGGCGGGTCCAGCGAGAGGCGCAGTTTGGGCATCGGGTCGAGCCGATCTGGCCCGGGCGGGACCCACACGCTGCGATGCCATTCGAAGTGCAGGTGCGGGGCGACCCCGCCGTTGGTGGCCGGGTTCGGGTTGACGTACCCGATCCGCTGGCCCGGGCGCACCCACTGCCCGACCCCGACCTCCCGCACGATGTGCCCGTACACGGTGGTCCCGTTGCCCTGTTGCGAGGGATGGTCGATCACCACCCACCCCGCCGGGTCCGGCCCGCCGAATCCCGTTGCGGCCCCGGTCATCACCACGGTCCCGCCCTGCACCGCGTACACCGCCCGCCCACCCGACCCGCCGGGAAATCCGAAGTCCACGCCCCAGTGGAAGTCCCCGCCCCGGGGCCCGAACCCGCTCGTGAGCACCCGCCCGCGCTCCAGTGGCCAGTACCGAGGCATCGCACCATCTCCCTCACCCGGGGCACCTCGTCCCACCGTACTGTGCCACGGCCCGGCACCGGACCCGAATCCCGCACCGCCGCAGTACAACCCGATGTCGCAGCCGACGCCATGCAGCATCGGTCGTGCAAGTCATCTCACGGGCCGAGCCGGTGAAGAGGTCGAGCCACTCGCGCTGCGAGTCCCGCCGCGGCTCCGGCGACACCACCGATCATGCAGCCCGCGATCGGAATAGGCGTTCCGGCAATGCATCCCGCAGCGGCCGTCGCACCGATGACCGGGCTCGCTCGAGGCCGAGGTGGAGCGGCCGGTGCGATGGGAGGCGCCACCACCTTCCTCTCGCGGGGTGCGCCGCATGGACCGCGTTCGCGGTGGGCCGATCTCGCGGTGTTCGCCGGTGCGGCGGGTCGGTCTGGATGAGTGGTACAGGTACCGTGCTCGCGCGCAATAAATTTGCTGACTGATCGCTTCTTTCGGCACTGTCCCGGCCCGCCGGTTCGGCCGGGCCACAGTCGAGTCCTACTGCGACCCGGGCCACAGCGGGTTGCGCCGGGGGTGGGTGCGGGTGTTTACTCGCTGACGCAAGGTGCCGTCGTTAGCTGAGGCTCCTCTGCGGATACAGGCCGGCGACCCCAAATGTCGAGAGACGCCCCGGGTCAGGACAGGTCTCCCCGAGCTAAGGGGTGATCCCGACCGGCTCCCACGCCTGGTGCGATGGGTTTACGCCGTGGAGTGCCAAAGGTCTTACGAGGGGTGGTGTCCTTTTCCGGCGGAAGTCGCCGTTCCCACCCTCTGGCGCGTGCGCGCGGTCGAGGAGGTGGTTGTCATGCCCGGTGGATTGGACTCTGTTCCGTTAGCCAATCGTTTACCAGGCGTCTCCGCCGTGTCTCGTGGTCAGCTCGTGTGCTTGCCTTGACGTGCGGTGTGGAGTGCGCCGGCCTCTAGGTGGAGGGCGTCATGACCACGTGGGAAATGCTGCTCCGGCTCGGCACGGGTGTCGGGTTGGGTGCGGTGATCGGGTTCGAACGGCAGTATCGGGCCAGGATGGCGGGACTGCGCACCAACGCGCTGGTCGCCGCGGGCGCGACGTTGTTCGTGCTGTTGTCCGCGCACGGTTTCAACGGTGGTACCGCTGATCCGACTCGTGTTGCGGCACAGATTGTTTCGGGTATCGGTTTCCTGGGCGCGGGGGTGATCCTGCGCGACGGGTTCAATATCCGGGGGTTGAACACCGCGGCCACGCTGTGGTGTGCGGCAGCGGTGGGTTCGCTCGCGGGTGCGGGCATGTACACGACCGCGATCGCGGGCACCTTCGCGGTCGTGGTGGTCAACACCGCGCTGCGCAGCGCGGCGCGGGCGGTGGATCGCCCGCTCACCGACGGCACGGGCGCCGAGTCGCTGTACGCGTTCACCGCCGCGACCGACGACGCGCACGAGGCGCACGTGCGGGCGCTGCTGGTGCAGTCGCTGACCCGCACCGATTTCCGGCTGGTGTCGATCTCGAGCCATGACACGGTGCCGGGCCGGGTCGAGGTGCGCGCGGAGTTGACCGGGGATCGCCGCGATGACCGGCAGATGGAGTCGGCGGTGAGCCGGTTGAGTCTCGAGCCGTCGGTGACCAGTGTCGGGTGGGCGATCGTGCCGGAACCGGAGGTGCACGCATGAGCGCGGCCACTTTCCCTTCGCGGGGTGTGCTGGATCGGCCGCGTTCGCGGTGGGCCGATATCGCGGTGTTCGCCGGTGCGGCGGTGCTGATCTGGGTCGCGGTGCGGGTGTCGGCGGGCATGAACGTGCCCTTCGACGCCGCGGCCGCGCCCTCGAGCATCGACACCGATCCGGCTCTGCTGCCGTACTACGCGGCGCGTTCGCTGCTGCGCATGCTGCTGGCGCTGGGTTTGTCGCTGGTGTTCACGTTCGTGTTCGCCACGGCCGCGGCGCGTCTGCCGCGCGCGGAGAAGATCATGATGCCGCTGCTGGACATCCTGCAGTCGGTGCCGATCCTGGGTTTCCTGGCGGTCACGGTGACCGGGTTCATCGCCCTGTTCCCGGGCTCGTCCCTGGGTTTGGAGGCGGCCTCGATCTTCGCGATCTTCACCTCCCAGGCGTGGAACATGGCCTTCGCGTTCCACCACAGCCTGGTGTCGCAGCCGCGCGAACTCGACGAGGCGGCCCGGAATCTGAGATTGTCGCGCTGGCAACGGTTCTGGCGCATGGACGTGCCCTCGGGCGTGTTCCCGCTGGTGTGGAACGCGATGATGAGTTTCGGTGGCGGCTGGTTCTTCCTGACCGCCGCGGAGGCGATCAGCGTCAACAACCGCGAGTACGCGCTGCCGGGCATCGGCTCGTACGTGGCCAGCGCGACGGCCGAGAGCGCCACCGGCAAGGTGCTGTGGGCGATCGCGGCGATGATCGTCATGGTGGTCGGGCTCAACATACTGTTCTGGCGTCCGATCACGGTGTGGGCCGAGCGATTCCGCGTCGAGGACACCGAACCCGCGCACGCCCCGCGCAGCCTGGTGCTGGATCTGCTGCGGCGCTCGCACATTCCGGGCCTGCTGAGCCGGATGTTCGGGCCGCTGGTCTATCCGCTGGATCGGGTGATGCGCGTGTTCGGGCTCGCCGAGCATCGGCTGTTCGTGCCGCGCACGCGCCGGCGGGTCAGCGACGCGGTGTTCACGACGGTGGTGAGCGTGGCGCTGGTGAGCGGCACGTTCGCGATGCTGGGCTACATCCACGACACCGTCGGGTTCGGAGAACTCGCGCACGCCGCGGAGCTGGGTGCGATCACCCTGCTGCGCGTCATCATCCTGCTGATCTTCGCGACCGCGATCTGGGTGCCGATCGGAGTCTGGATCGGGTTGCACCCCCGCGTGTCCCGCATCGCGCAACCGGTCGTGCAGGTGCTGGCGAGCTTTCCGGCGAACTTCCTGTTCCCGCTGGTGACCGCGGTGCTGGTGGCCACGGGCGCGAGCCTGCAGTGGGCGGGCATCGTGCTCATGGCCCTGGGCGCGCAGTGGTACATCCTGTTCAACGTGATCGCCGGCGCCTCGGCGGTGCCCAACGATCTGCGCGAAGCCGCGGCCACGCTGGGGCTGCCGCGCCGATTGTGGTGGCGCAGGCTGATTCTGCCCGCGATCTTCCCCAGCTATGTGACCGGTGCGATCACCGCGGCGGGCGGGGCGTGGAACGCGTCGATCGTCGCCGAGATCGTCGAGTTCGGTCCCACCACCCTGGTGGCCACGGGCCTGGGCGCCTACATCGCCGACGCCACCCGCGACGGGGACGCCCCGCGCATCCTGGTCGGCGTGCTGGTGATGAGCGCCTACGTGGTCGGCATCAATCGCATCCTCTGGCGGCGCCTGTACGCGCTGGCGCAACGCCGGTACTCGCTGTAGAAGGAGAACTCTCATGACCATCGCAACGGGTGAGGTCCTGATCGACATCGACGATGTCGCCATGTCGTTCACCGGGGCTTCCGGGGAACCGCTCACCGTCCTCGAGCACGTGAATCTGCGGGTGCGCGACGGGGAGATCGTGGCGCTGCTGGGCCGGTCGGGCTCGGGCAAATCCACGCTGTTGCGCGCGGTGGCGGGCCTGCTGGCCCCCACCCGCGGGCAGGTCCGCTACCGGGGCGAGCCGTTGACCGGCACGAATCCCGGTGCGGCCATGGTGTTCCAGTCGTTCGCGCTGATGCCGTGGCTGACCGTGCAGGACAATGTCGAACTCGGGCTGGCCGCGCGCGGGATCGACCCGCGCACCCGGCGCGAACTCGCGCTCGAGGCGATCGACCGGATCGGCCTGGACGGTTTCGAATCCGCCTATCCCAAGGAGCTGTCCGGCGGGATGCGCCAGCGCGTGGGTTTCGCTCGCGCGCTGGTGCTGGAACCGGATCTGCTGCTGATGGACGAACCGTTCTCGGCCCTGGATGTGCTGACCGCGGAGAATCTGCGCACCGAGCTGGTGAACCTGTGGGCCACAGCCGATTTCCCGACCAAGTCGGTGCTGCTCGTGACCCACAACATCGAGGAGGCGGTGCAGCTGGCCGATCGCGTGGTGATTCTGGGCGCCCATCCGGGGCACATCATCGCCGAGGTGCCCATCGAGCAGCCGCGCCCGCGCAACCGGCGCGCGCCCGGTTTCACCGCCATGGTCGATCAGATCTACGGGCTGCTCACCGGCCGCGACACCGACACCGGGGTGAGCGCGCCGGACGCGGGCACCCCGTTCGCCACCCCGCTGCCCGCGGCCTCGGTCGGCGGGATCGCGGGCCTGCTCGAGTTGGTGTACGCCGCGGGCGGGCGCGCGGATCTGCCCGATATCGCCGACGACCTCAGTTTCGAACTCGACGATCTGCTGCCGCTGGTGGACGCGGCCGCGCTGCTGGGGTTCCTGCTGGTGGAGTCCGGGGATGTGCTGCTGACCAATGTGGGCGCGAACCTCACCACCGCCGACATCCATGCCAGCAAACGCATTTTCGCCACCCAGGCGCGTCGGCGCGCTCCCCTGGTGCGCACTGTTTGCAGTGCCCTGGTCGGCAGCGCGGACGGCACGGTGCGCGCGGACTTCTTCCTGGATCTGCTGCGGCGCGGATTCTCCCCCGAGGACGCGCGCCGCCAGCTCGACATCGCTATCGACTGGGGCCGCTACGGCGAATTGTTCGACTACGACACCGATTCGGGGCGGATCACCGCGGACCCGGCGGGCCTCGAGGACCTGCCCGAACACGCGCGCGGACGATAGCACCGCGCGACGGCGCGCGCACGGCGAGCCGAGCCCGCGCGCACATGGTTGACTTCTGATGATCATGTGCCACAGGAGGTTCCGTGTCCGCGCCGTTCATTCCCCCCGGTTTCGACTTCACTGATCCGGATCTGCTCGCCCAGCGTTTGCCCATCGCGGAGTTCGCGCGCTTGCGCCGTACCGCGCCGGTGTACTGGAATCCGCAGCCGCGCGGAGTCAGCGGATTCGACGACGACGGGTTCTGGGCGGTCACCAAACTCGATGACATCAAGGAGATCTCACGTACCCCCGAGGCGTTCTCGGCCGAGGAGAACACGGTCGTTATCCGGTTCACCGAGGACACCACCCGCGATCAGATCGAGATCCAGCGCGAGCTGCTGCTGAACATGGACCCGCCCCGGCACACCAAGTACCGGCGCATCATCGCCAAGGGTTTCACCCCGCGCGCGGTCGACTCGCTGCGTGATGCGTTGCGCGAGCGCGCCGAACGCATCGTGCACGAGGCCAAGCGCTGCGGCGGAGGCGATTTCGTGGAGCAGGTGGCCGCGGAGCTGCCGTTGCAGGCGATCGCGGATCTGATCGGGGTGCCCCAGGCCGACCGGCGCAAGATCTTCGCCTGGACCAATCAGATGATGGGGTACGAGGATCCGGACTTCGACGGCGATCACCGGGTGGCCACCGCGGAGGTGATGGGGTACGCGTGGGGGCTGGCCGAGGAGAAGCGGGCCTGCCCGATGGACGACATCGCCACCTCGCTGCTGCACGCCGATCTCGAGGGTGAGGCGCTGGCCTCGGACGAGTTCGCCTGGTTCGTGGTGCTGCTGATCGTGGGCGGCAACGAGACGATCCGCAACGCCATCACCCACGGGATGAAGGCGTTCGTGGACAATCCCGAGCAGTGGGAGATCTACCGCGAACAGCGCCCGCGCACCGCCCCCGACGAGATCGTGCGCTGGGCCAGTCCCGTGGTGGCCCTGCAGCGCACCGCGGTGGCCGACACCGTGATCGGCGATCAGCGGATCGCGCGCGGTGACCGCGTCGGATTGTTCTACGCCTCGGCCAATTTCGACGAGGACCACTTCGAGAACCCGTACACCTTCGATGTGCTGCGCACCCACAACCCGCACGTCGGTTTCGGCGGCAACGGCACCCACTACTGTGCCGGCGCGAACCTGGCCCGCCTGCAGATCGACCTGATGTTCAACACGATCGCCGAGGTGATGCCGAACCTGCGCCAGGTCTCCGAGCCGGTACGCCTGCGCTCGAGCTGGCTCAACGCGATCAAGAGCTGGCACGTGCACTACGGCTGATCGCCCGACCGCGCCGGGCGGGCCCCGCGGCGGCGGGCCGGGGTCAGGTGAGGCGGGTGATCAGGTCCCGGCAGAGGTGTTGGAGCTCTTCGTCGGCGGTGATGGTGCTCAGTTCGCGGACGCGGCGGGTTTCGGCGAGTTCGGCGTGGAGCAGGGGCAGGGCCGGTGCGGCGTGGGAACCCATCGCGTGCAGGGTGCGCAGGACGTGGCCGGCGGTGGCCTCGTTGGCTTTCCAGCCGTGCAGGAGGGCGTCGAGGACTGCCGGGGCCTCGGGCTCGCCGGCGATGTGCCAGAGGGCGGTCGCGGACCGGACGCGGTTCCAGCCGAACCAGTCGTTGCCGTCGCTCAGGTGTGCGCGCAGGCGCGGCACGGCCGCCGCGGCGGCGGGGCCGAGGTCGGCGAGCAGGTCCGTCAGGGCGCTGAGGTCTCCGTTGGCCGGATCGTCCAGAATGCTCCGCAGCGGCGCGAGCACCGGTTCGTGGTCGCGGCTGATCGCCCACAGCGTGGTGAGTGCGGCTGTGCGCGTGTGGTTTTCGGAGTGCTCGAGCAGGGCGTGCACCGCAGGCAGGGCCGGTGCGGCGGCGGGACCGAGGGTGGACAGCGCGGACAGGGCGGCGCGGGTCAGGTCTTGGTTGTCGTCGCGGATCGCGTCGGTGAGGATGCGGGTGACGTGGGTGCGGGCGTGTTCGCCGCCCAGGCGGCCCAGGGCGTCGAGTGCGGAGTTCGCGGTCATCGCGAACGTGCTCGCGGTGAGGTCGGCGTATTCGAGGTAGGCGCACAGTGGTTCGACCAGAGTGTCTGCCGCGCTAGCTAGTTCGCCCATGACCTGAATCGCGCGCCAGGTGTCCACGTCGCTGTCCAGGGCGACGAGCAGGTCGGATACCGCGCGCGGGTCGCCGAGTCGCGCCAGCGCCCGCACCGCGTTCTGGTGGGAGCGCCGCTCCAGCAGGTCGGGGTCCGCCCAGGCGCGCGCACCGATGCAGCGGTGTTGTGCGGCAAGGTGTTCGGCCAGTGGTTCACGGGCGGGCTCGGCAATGGCATGACAGCGTTCGAGGGTGTCCGCGGCCGCGGCGCGCTCGCGGGGATCGTCGGCGCGAAGGTGTTCGCTCACGCGCAGGATCAGCGCGCCATGGTCACCGCGCCAGCTCATCATGATCGCCCGGGCCGTTGTCAGGGCGGTCAGCCGCAGGTCGAGATCGCTGGTGCGCAACTGTCTGTCGAGCAGGGCCGTCCGGTCCCCGATGCGCGCGCCGAGAGCCTCGTGGATGTCGGCGAGTGAGCGTTCGGTCGAGGACGGTTCGCCCGCGGCCTGCGCCAGGTCGGCGAAGGCGTCGGCGATCTGGGGCGCGAGGTGGCCGGTGTCGGCTCCGGCGTTCGGTGTCCGGGCCGGGTGCGCGGGCACGGTGTCGCCGTCGTGGATGCGGCTCAGCAGTTCGCCCGCGCGGCTCACGGTGTCCGGCGCCGGTTCGACGGTCGGGTGCAGGGCTCGCAGGGCCAGGATGTCCAGCAGCAGTGCGGGTTCGGCGGTGTCGTGTGCGAGCAACGCGTCGAACCAGGCCAGGACGTCGTCGGCGGTGCTCGGTATGCGCTGCGCCAGGAACGCCAGCGCACGCACGACGAGCAACCGCTCGGCGACGGCGGTTTCGGCGTCGTATCGAGCGCGTAGCCGCCCGACCGCGCGCAGGCCGTCGTCCTCGAACAGCGCCAGTGCCGGTATCGCCGCGCGGCGTACCCGCACATCGGGGTCGGTAGCCAACGTAGAAAACAGCGCGTGGTTCTCGGACATCGCCGCCGCGGCTGCGGGACCTCCGTAGGGGTTTCCGTCCCAGTCGAGGTAGAGCTCGTCACCGCATTCGGCGGCGGATTCACCGATCTGAACCAGCAGGTCGACAATGCGAGCGCGGTCGGGTGTGGCGGGGTCCCGGGCCATCTCCAGCAGGAACGGCACACTGGCCGCGGTGCACTGATACACCGAGCCCTGATGGAACACCGCGCTGTAGAACCGGTCCAGCGCCGCGCCGCGCTCGTGGGCATCGCCGGACTTCATCGCCGTCAGCAGCGCGGGCACTTCCTCCGCCGACCCGTACGCGTGCTGCATCGATGCCCAGTCGATGTCCAGGAGTCCGTCGAACATGCCCGGCACTATGCCCGGTGGACCCCGCGCGCGTCGATTCGGGTCGAGAAGCGCTGGCGCACGGCCGATTCCGGGTCGCGGCGGGCCCGGGTCGGTCGGTGCCGAGCCCCGGGCGCGCGGATCGGCGACCTCGACCCCGGAGAGGAAAAGCGGTGCGCCGGGCCCGGGCGTGTGCGGACCGGCGATGGTCGGCGGCCCGGTCGCGGAGGGCTGCGCTCGTGGATCGGGCTCGTCCCGGTCGTTCCCGGTCCGCTCCCGCACCACCGATTACGCACTCTGCCTGGGGTTTCCGGTGCCCGCCCGTGCACCGATGCGTGCCGGCGCCCGGTTTTCGCTAGCATCTGAAACGTTTTGGACAGTGTCAGATCTATTGGGCCGCGCGGCTCGCGGCGGCCCCTGGGGGCCCTATGAAGCAGATTCTGTTCGCGGCGATGATCGCGCTGGCGGTGTCGATCACCTTGACCCCGGTGCTGGTGCGGATCTTCGCGCGCCAGCAGCTGGGGCAGGAGATCCGCGCCGACGGCCCGCGCACGCATCTGGCCAAACGCGGCACCCCGACCATGGGCGGTATCGCGATCGTGGTGGGTATGTGGGCGGGCTATCTGGGTTCGCATCTGATCGGGATCGGCAACGACGAACCGGGGGTGACCGCCTCGGGGCTGCTGGTGCTGGGTTTGGCCACGGCCCTGGGTGTGGTGGGGTTCCTGGACGATTTCATCAAGCTGTACAAGCGCCGCAATCTCGGATTGACCGCCACGGGCAAATATGTGGGCCAGGTGGGCGCGGCGATCGTGTTCGGGGTGCTGGTGTTGCGGTTCCCCGACAGCACCGGGCTCACCCCGGGCAGCCGGCACGTGTCGATCCTGCGGGATCTGCCGTGGTTCTCCCTGATCACCCCGCTGTTCCTGCTGCTGGTGGTGTTCCTGGTGGTGGCCTGGTCCAACGCGGTCAACATCACCGACGGCCTGGACGGTCTGGCCGCGGGCACGATGGGCCTGACCCTGGGCGCGTATGTGCTGATCACGTTCTGGCAGTACACCAACGCGTGCACCTCGCGCCCGGGACAGGGCTGCTACAGCGTGCGCGATCCGCTGGATCTGGCGATGGTGTGCGCGGCCACGGCGGCGGCGTGTGTGGGGTTCCTGTGGTGGAACGCGGCCCCGGCCAAGATCTTCATGGGCGATACCGGTTCGCTGGCGCTGGGCGGGTTGCTGGCGGGGTTGTCGATCACCTCGCGTACGGAGTTGCTGATGGTGGTCGTGGGCGCGCTGTTCTGCGCGGAGATCCTGTCGGTGCTGTTGCAGATCGCGGTGTTCAAGACCACGCGGCGCCGGCTGTTCCGGATGGCGCCCCTGCATCATCATTTCGAGCTCAGCAGCTGGCCCGAAACCACGGTCTCGATTCGATTCTGGCTGTTGGGGGCCGTCGCGGCGGCGACGGGTTTGATGCTGTTCTACGGCGATCATCTGACCGCGACGAGTTAGAGAACTCTGAGGAGTTCGTGAGGGCGCGGTGAGGATTCGATCGCAAAGGACGCCGGTGACCGACCGGGGGCGGGTTTTCCGGCGTACTTCTCAGTAAGGTCTGTCAGCGGACGGTCGCCTCGCGTGCGGGGCGGCCGTGCGGATTGGGCCCCGGAGCTGTTGCGGCCCGGAGGTATACGAAATGAAAAGGACGAGCAGTTGACGCTTCACATGACCGGACGCATCGCGATCGCCGCGCTCACCGTCGTGACCGCCCTGGGATTGTCCGCGTGCGGTGAGGGTGACAAGCCCACGACGACGGCCAAGAGCACCACCACCTCGAAGGTGACCGCGGCGCCGCAGGGCAACTACCCGCCCGCCCCGACCGTGGAGGAGCTGAACGCCGAGCTGACCCGCGTGGTGGATCCGGCGGTGCCCGCGGATCAGAAGACCACGTTCCTGCAGGGTGTGTCGGCCGATCCGAATCTGCCGCAGCTGCTGACCGACTTCTACCAGCAGAACCAGGCCACCATCAAGGTCATCAACGTGACCGATCTGGGTAACGGCACCCTGACCGCGGACGCGCAGGCCGCGATCGCCGGTGGCGCCCCGAACCAGGCAACCGTGCCGTTCGTGGTCGAGGACGGCAAGTGGAAGGTCCAGAAGGAGTGGATCTGCAGCATGCTGGCCCTGGGCAACGTGGTCTCCCCGGCCTGCGCCTGATATCGAATTGCGCTGCGGGAGGGCTTTTTCCCTCCCGCACACGAAAACCCCGTACCTCACCGCGCGATGTGCGCGGCGGGATACGGGGTTTCGTCGTGCGGGGGGATCTGTCAGTGCGCGGCCACGACCGCTCCGGCGACCTCGGGATCCTTGGGTTTGACCCGCGGCAGGAAGTAGGCCGGGATCAGGGTGACCACCAGCAGCACGAGCGCGACCACGAAGGTGTGCCCGAACGCGCTTGCGGCCTGGTCGAATCCGGTCTCGAGGTCACCCGGCGGAGTGTTCTCGGCGACCATGGGGTTGTAGTTCGAGGCGATCGCGGTCTGGGCGAAGCTCTGGTTGTTGAGCAGGTTGGTCAGCACCACCGAGATGACCGCGGTGCCGATCGATCCCGCGGTCTGGTTGACGATGTTCATCAGGGTCGATCCGCGCGCGACCTGCGCGTGGGTCAGGGTCTGGATCGCGGCGGTCATGGTCGGCATCATGGTGCAGCCCATACCGAGGCCGGTCACGAACAGCGCGGTGCACAGCAGCAGGTACGGGGTGTCGGCGCTGACCTGGGTCAGGTACGCCATGCCCAGGGACATGACCGCGATGCCGGTGAGCACGATCTTGCCGGGTCCGATCTTGTCGACCAGGCGGCCCGCGATGGGCATGGTGAGCATGGCGCCCAGGCCCTGCGGGGCGATGAGCAGACCGGCCATGAGCGTGGTTTCCCCGCGCACCTGCTGCAGGTAGCTCGGCAGCAGCAGGCCCGAGCCGAAGAAGGCCATCGCGAACAGGGTCATGGTCAGCACCGCGTAGCGCAGCGACTTGTTCTGGAACAGGCGCAGATCGATGAGCGGATGGCGTGCGCGCATGGCGTGGAACACGAACGCCACCATCAGGATCAGGCCGATGATCGCCGGGATCAGTACGCGTCTGGCGGCCACGGTCCCGGCTTCGGGGATCGAGGACACACCGAACAGGAACAGCGCCAGACCCGGTGAGGCCAGCAGCATGCCGACGAAGTCGAACGATTCCGAGGGTTCGGGGCGGTCGGCGGGGAAGATGATGACCGCCAGCACCAGGGCCACGATGCCGATGGGCAGGTTGATCAGGAAGATCCAGTGCCAGGAGAAGCTGTCGATGAGCCAGCCGCCCAGGATCGGGCCCCCGATGGGGCCCAGCAGCATGGGCACGCCCAGCACGGCCATGACGCGCCCGATCCGGTGCGGTCCGGCGGCGTGGGTCATGATCGTCATGCCCAGCGGCATGAGCATGCCGCCGCCCAGGCCCTGGATGACGCGGAAGGCGATGAGCGATTCGATGCTCCAGGCCGTGGAGCACAGCACCGAGCCGAGCACGAAGAAGATCAGTGCCGCGATGTAGAGGCGTTTGGTGCCGAATCTGTCCGCGGCCCAGCCCGTCAGCGGGATGACCGTGGCCAGGGCCAGGGTGTAGCCGGTCATCGACCACGCCGCGATGGCGTAGGTGGTGTCGAAGGTTTCCTGGAACTTGGGGATCGCGACGGTCACCACGGTGATGTCGAGAATCGACATGATCGCGCCGAGCACGACGACGCCGGCGATCTTGAGCACGCCGGCGTCGAGTTTGTCGTCGCCGGCCGGGCCCGCTTTGGATAAATCCGGAGGAGTGGTCACCGCTTAAGCCTGCCAGTTCCATCCCCGGGTAACCAATAGTGTTGCGCCCGGACACGCCCGAATATTTCGCTCGCACCGCCTGCCCGCACCATACGAGATCCTTTCGCCACCATGGAGCACACCATTGCGCGTCGGACCCCAGCCACGATATCGACAGATAGCGAATAGTGAGCTAACGATTCGGTCGAGAATTCATCCACCGAGTGCGCGGGGCACGCCACTTGTCCACGTACGCTGAGGATTCACCGTGAATGGCAGGAGTTCCCAGCGATGTCCGACCCCGTGCTGGGACTGACCGGTACGCTGACCACGCCGATCCGGGGCCCGCACATGCTCGGTGAGGTTCTGGTCGCCATTCGAGGGGGGACCGAGCTGTACATCGCGCGCGCCGCGGAGCCGCTGGACTCCGGCGCCACCGTCCTGGTGGTGGGCGCGCATCCGGGGCGGATAGTCGATGTGGTGCCGTGGATCCCCTTGCCCGGCGACCATCGTGGGGATATCTGATTTATCAAGGGAGACAACAGTGCTGGGTTATCACGTACCCGATCCCGATGAGGCCATGCTGGTCAGTGGCGGGGGCAGCAAGGACAACGCGCCGTTCCGGGTGGTGATCGGTCACGGCACCTGGGTGCTGCCGTTCTTCCGCAAGGTGCGCTTCCTGTCGCTGGCGATGTTCGAGGCCGAGATCGCCGAACGCTGCGTCACCAAACAGGCCATCCAGCTCGACGTGCGCGCGGTCATCGCGTTCAAGGTCGCCAACGACACCCAGTCCATCGTCAATGCCGCCCAACGGTTCCTGTCCGAACAAGAACAGGAGATGTCGGTGCTGACCGGGCGCATCTTCTCCGGTCATCTGCGCTCGATCGTGGGCTCGATGACGGTGGAGGAGATCATTCGCGAACGCCAGCGCCTGGCCGACGAGGTACTGGTGGCCTCCAAGGTCGAGATGGGCAACATCGGGCTCACGGTCGACTCGTTCCAGATCCAGTCCATCGACGACGGCAACCTCGGCTACATCACAGCATTGGCCGCCCCGCACAACGCCGCGGTCCAGCGTGATGCCCAGATCGCCCAGGCCGCGGCCGCGCAGGCCGCGGCCCAGGCCGAACAGGAGTCGCTGCGCCGTCAGGCCGAGTACTCGCGCGAGACCTCGATCCTGCGCGCGCAATATCAGCACGACATCGACAAGGCCAATGCCGAAGCCGCGCAGGCGGGTCCGCTCGCCCAGGCCGTCGCCCTGCAGGGAGTACTCACCGCGCAGGCCGAACAGGCGCGCAAACAGGCCGAACTGCGCGAACAGCAGTTGCAGGCCGAGGTCGTCAAACCGGCCCTGGCCGAGGCAGAACGGGTGCGCATCCTGGCCGAGGCCGAGGCGAACCGCACCCGCATCCAGGCCGAGGCCGCGGCCTCGAACAATCGCATCGCGCTCGATCAGCTTCTGATCGAACAACTTCCGGAGATCGTCAAGAGCGCGGCGGCGGGTTTGGCGCACGCGAATGTTACGGTCCTCAATGGCCCAGAGGGGGTCGGTGAAATCATCAATGGCATGGTTGGTCAGGGCCTGACTGTCTTCAATTCGTTGCAAAAGGCACTTTCCTCCGACAATGATCGAGCCGCGGACTAGAGTTACCGCGAGGGACGCGGCGACGAGGAGCAGGTGTTCAGGTGTCCATCGGGAAATTGGTGTCGTTCGACAGCTCTCGGGGGTTCGGTTTCATCCGTCCGGAAGACGGTGGGCCGGACGTGTTCGTCCATGTCAACGACATCGGGCTGGATGAGGACGAGTTGCGACAGGGGCGGGTGTTCGAATTCGACGTGACCGAGGGTGATCGGGGGCCCAAGGCCATCAATCTGGCCCTGGCCGCGGGCACGAGCGCACCGCCGCCGCCGGCTCGTTCACACAAAACCAAGGAGCGGGTGCACGGGCAGTTGAGCGCGGCCGAACATCGCCGGCTCATCACCGAACTGCTGCTGGACGCCTCCCCCGCGCTCACCGCCGGGGAAATACTGACCATCCGCGACCGGCTGACCGCGTTCGCCGATCAGCACGGGTGGCTGGAAAACTAGCGGTTCAGGCAAAACAGACCGCTGACCCCGTACGATCTTCGAGGGACCGCGACCGGTGATTTCTCACCGGTCGCACCGTCTACCTGGGTGAGACAACCCGAGGAGGTCGTGTGGAGCTGCCCGTCATGCCGCCGGTCAAACCGATGCTCGCCAAATCGGTCTCGACCCTGCCGCGCGAATCCGGACTGCGCTACGAACCCAAATGGGACGGCTTCCGGTGCATCGTGTTCCGCGACGGGGACGAGATCGAACTGGGCTCACGCAACGACAGGCCCCTGACCCGCTACTTCCCCGAACTGGTGGAACTGCTGGGCAAGGCCCTGCCGGACAAATGCGTGATCGACGGGGAGATCGTGATCGTCACCGAGCACGGCCTGGACTTCGACACCCTGCAGCAGCGCCTGCACCCCGCGGCCTCGCGGGTCAACAAACTCGCGGTCGAAACCCCGGCCAGCTTCGTGGCGTTCGATCTGCTCGCGCTCGGGGACCGGGATCTGACCGGTGAGCCGTTCGCCGAACGCCGGCGACTACTGGAAACCCTGCTCGATACGCGCGGGCCCGACGCCGGCGCGACCCGCATCCACCTCACCCCCATGACCGAGGACCCGGACGTGGCCCAGGACTGGTTCACCCGGTTCGAGGGCGCGGGCTTCGACGGGGTCATGGTCAAAGCCGCGGACCTGGGCTACCTGCAGGACAAACGAGTCATGTTCAAGGTCAAGCACGAACGCACCGCCGACTGCGTGGTCGCAGGATTTCGCTGGCACAAGGACGGCGAAGGCGTCGGATCGCTGCTGCTGGGCTTGTTCGACGACGACGGCAACCTCCATCACGTGGGCGTGGCCAGCTCCTTCACCGCCAAACGCCGCAAAGAGCTCGTCACCGAACTCGCGCCGCTGCGGGAGAACGCGCTCGAGAATCATCCGTGGCGCGAATGGGCCGACGCCGCCGCCCAGGCCCGCGCCGACGGCAAGATGCCGGGCGGGGTGAGCCGCTGGACCGGCGGCAAGGACCTGTCGTGGGAGCCGCTGCGCCCCGAGCTGGTCGCCGAGGTCCGCTACGAACACGTCATGGCCGGGCGCTTCCGCCACGGCGGGCGCCTGGCCCGCTTCCGCACCGACCGCACCCCGCGCTCGTGCACCTACGCCCAGCTCGACGAGGTCGCCCCCGCCGAACTGGCCGACATCTTCGATCAAGCCCGAGCGGCGAAAGGCACTGTGCGGTGAGCGATTCGGTCGAGATCGAGGTCGACGGGCACACCGTCACCATCTCCAACCCCGGCAAGATCTATTTCAGCAAACGCGAGGAAACCAAACTCGATCTCGTCAACTACTACCTCGCGGTCGCCGGGCCCATCATGAACACCATCAAGGATCGCCCGGTACTGCTCGAACGCTATCCCGACGGGGCCGGCGGCAAATCCTGGTTCCAGAAGCGCGTCCCGAAATCGGTGCCCTCCTGGTTGCAGACCACCGAGGTCTCCACCCCCAACGGCACCGTCAGCGATGCTCTGGTCGCCGCGGACATGGCGCACCTGCTGTGGGCGGTCAACCTGGGCTGCTTGGGATTTCACGTCTGGCCCACCCACGCCGACGCCCCCGCCGCGAGCACCGCGCCCCCGGTCCACGACGCGGCCGGCGAACTGCTCCCGCCCACCGGGGTCACCGACGAGTTGCGCATCGACCTCGACCCCTCCCCGGGTATCTCCTTCGACGACCTGCGCGCCGCGGCCCAGCGCACCCGCGAGGTGTGCACCGACCTCGGCATCGACGTGCGCATCAAGACCTCCGGATCGCGCGGACTGCACCTGTACGCGCTGCTCGAGCCGCGCTGGGACGGCTACCAGGTGCGCGCGGCCGCGGTCGCCCTGGCCCGCGAACTCGAACGCCGCCACCCCGACACCATCACCGCCCAGTGGTGGAAGGAGGAACGCGGGTCCCGGGTGTTCGTCGACTACAACCAGAACGCCCCGCACAAAACGGTTTTCGGCGCCTGGTGCGTCCGCCCGAAGGTCGGCGCCCAGGTCTCGACCCCGATCTCCTGGGACGCGCTGCCCGAGGTCACCAACGACGAGTTGACCATCGCGACGGTCCCCGCCCGCCTCGCCGAGCTGGGCGACCCCTGGTCCGACCGCACCCCCCAGGACCTGACCCCCCTGCTCGACCTGTCCGAGAAAGACCTGGCCGCAGGCCTGCAGGACGCCCCCTGGCCCCCGCAGTACCCGAAGATGCCGAACGAACCCTCCCGCGTACAACCCTCACGCGCCCGCAAGGACGCCGAGTAGCGGCACCGGAGCGGTCCGCGTGCGGGACTCGCGCATGCCGGACCTCGCCTGCCCACGCGTACACCGATGAGCGTGCACGGCAGGCACATTCCGCACCGGCCGCCAGCGTGCGGGCTCCGAATTTCACCCCGGGATCGATAGACGCGCGGCGCGAGCGAGGACGACCGCACCGGCCGCACACGTCATCGGCCGAGGCCGGACCCAGGTACGACCGAACCGGCTGGTGGACGGTGAAAGTCCGCCGCCCCGACCGGTACTCGGCGTGCGCCGCCACACGGGCCCGCCGGGTAACTGCGCGGCTGCATTGTCGGCACAACCGCGCACGCCGCACCCGCCGCGCCGATGCCGGATGCACCATGGTGGGGTGAGCACCGAGCGCGTGAAGGTGCGCTGCGTCCTGGTGATCGGCGAGGGCGACAGAGCGATCGCCTACCTCGAAACCCCCTGGCACCCCTCGTGGATGGCCATCCAATGGTCCGCGGCGGTGATAGCCGCCCAAGCCGACCTGCCCCGCAACGAGCTCCCCGGCCGCGAGTTCTGGGTGGACGCCGACCACGGCCCCGCGAACGCCCTGTCCCTGACCAACTTCCGCCTGGTCTTCGACCCCCGCCTCTAGCGAGTTCCGGCCACACCCTGCGGACCGTCACTCGACTCCGGCGATGGCCCCTGACTCAACTCTGCGAAAGCACGCTGCGGCACAAGCTTTTTCGCGCCTTCGGCCAACCCTACTGACGCTCGCTGTGCCCGCGACAGGATGGTGGACGCCAGCGCATCCCGAACGGCCGCCGACCTTCGTTCGGTTCACCCTCCGACCGGCGATACCGCGATGGTCCCGGCTCGACGGGTCGAGCCGGGACCATCCGGTGTTCTCGGTCGTATCGGGTGCACGACTGGCGCGCGTGCGGGGGATCAGCCCGCGCCGTGGACCTTCGGGAAGGACTCGCCGATCAGGGTCGTGAGGGTGTCGGCGAGCAGATCGTGGACCTGGGCGCGGTTCAGGCTCCCGCGCACGATCCATTCGCGGCCCGCGGCCTTGACCAGGCCGCCGTAGCAGCGGACCAGGGCCTGCAGCTCGGCGCTGTGCATCGAATCCTCGAGGCCGACCATCTGCACCACGCGGACCGCCGCGGCGTTGTCGGCCTCGTCCAGGATGCGCTGCACCTCGGGATCGTCACCGATCCCCTCGAGGCCGGTCACCTTCACCCACGTCGTGCCGTGTTCGCCGATCGTGTCGAGCAACCACGACACGCTCGCGTCCACGCGCTCGCGGGTCGTGCCGGTGGGCACCCCCATCTCGAGCGCGCGCGGCAGGGTCACCATCCGGCGCACGACCGCCAGGTACAGGTCGCGCTTGTTGCCGAAGTAGTGGTTGATCAGACCGCGGGCCACCCCGGCTCGCTGGGCGAGCTCGGCGGTGGACACCGCGGCGTACGGACGCTCGCCGAACATGTCGATGGCGCAGGACAGTATCTGCGCGCGGCGTTCGTCGGGTTCGAGCCGGCGCCGCCGCGACGGGGTGTCGTCGGCGGTCACCGGCGCGGTCTCGGTACCGCCGGGCTTCGACGGTGCGTGACTGTCAGAGTGAGCGGGCAATGAGGTCCTTCATCACCTCGTTGGCGCCCGCGAGAATCCGCAGGATCCGGGCGCCGGTGTACAGCTGGGCAATCGGGTATTCGGTCATGTACCCGTAGCCGCCGAAGAACTGCAGGCAGCGATCCACCACATTACCGAGTTGATCGGTCAGCCAGTACTTCGACATGGCAGCGGTGGGAATGTCCAGTTCACCGCGCAGGTGCTTGTCGATGCAGTCGTCCAGGAAAACCCGGCCCACCTTGGCGATGGTGGCGCACTCGGCGAGCTCGAACCGGGTGTTCTGCATCGCGAACAGCGGCTTGCCGAACGCCTCGCGGCCCTTGGTGTACTCGATCGTCAGCTCGACCGCGCGCTCGGTCATCGCCACCGCCATGATCGCGGTGACCAGGCGCTCCTGGGCGAGCATCTGCATCATCTGATAGAAGCCCTGGCCCTCGGCCGAACCCAGCAGGTTCGAGGCCGGCACGCGCAGTCCGTCGAAGAACAGCTCCGCGGTGTCCTGGCCCTTGCCGCCCATCTTGGACAGGATCCGCCCGCGCGTGAACCCGGGGGTGTCGTCGCCGACCTCGGCGAAGATCAGCGAGACTCCGGCCGCGCCCAGGGACGGGTCGGTCTTGACCGCGAGAATGATGCCGTCGCACAGCCAGCCGTTGGAGATGAAGATCTTGGACCCGGTGATGACGTACTCGTCGCCCTCACGCACCGCGCGGGTCTTGATGGCCTGCAGATCCGATCCGGTGCCCGGCTCGGTCATGCCGATCGAGAGCACCATCTCCCCGCTGGCCGCGCGCGGCAGGACCGAGCGCTTGAGCTCCTCGGACCCGAACTCGTGAATGTAGGGCGCGATGATCGAGGAGTGCACCGGCATGCCCATGGCCCCGTCACCCTGCTGGCACTGGGCTTCGATGATGGCCGCCTCGTGCGCGAAAGTTCCACCGCCACCGCCGTATTCGGCCGGAATGGCCGCGCACAGCAGGCCGAGTTCGCCCGCGCGCCGGTAGAGCTCACGGTCGGGGTGGCCCTGTTCGATGAATTTGTCCTCGTGCGGGACCACCTCCTTCTCGAAGAAGGTTTTCGCGAGTCCGCGTACGGCCTCGACCTCGTCGTCGCTCCATGCCGGGCGTGCCATTGTCGTTCCTTCGTCTCCCGGGCGCGCACCACCGCGCCTCGAGGACAAGGGTGCACTGCTATTGGCATCGTGTCAACAAAGTGTCAACAGCCGGCCCCCGGCACTACCCCGCTTCCCCCGCCCGCGACTGATTCACCTCGGCGAACGTGGTGAAAATCGGAACATCGGGATCGGCCTCGATCCCCTGCCTGCGCAGGAACCCGTCGATCAACCCCCACACCAATTCCGTTGCCTGATCGATGAACTCATCGGTCTCACCCTGCGACGGCCGATCCGAATCGCGCAACCACAGATCCGTGATCGCCACCACCGCCCCCACCAGCGCCCGCGACAGATACTCGATCCCCGAGGTCTCGAGCGGCACCGCCTCGGCCACCGACAGCGCCATCCTCGACAACCGCCCCGACGCCTCCCGACCCAGATCCAGCTGCAACACCCCCGACTGCTGCAACACCGGCGCCTGCCCCAGATAACGAAAAACGTTGGGGTGCTCCAGGATTCCGTTCGCATAGTCGGTGAACACCCGCCGCAACGCCGCCCGCGGCGGCGCCAGCATCAATGTCATATCCGACCCCGCCGCCGAGAACGCGCGCTGGGACATCCGCGTGGCGATCTCGGTGAACAGATCACCCTTGTCCGCGAACTGGCGATACAGGCGCGGCTTGGTGATACCCGCCTCGCGAGCGATGTCATCCATGCTCGGCCGGGGACCGTCACGATCGATCACCCGAATCGCCGCGTTCACGATGTCATCGCGGGTCACCGCGCCCGTACCGGCAGATATCCGAACCACCCGCGCAGTGTACACGTACCGGCAGTACGAACCCTTCCCAGCGCGATACAGCTACCAGAACCGCTCGACAAGCCTGACCTTCGCGTGATCGAGGCCACAACCCGGATCAACCGCCTGGCATTGCGCTCTCTTCAAACGTACTGCCAGTATCGAAACTCGTACCGGCGGTACGCACGGCACCGAACAGCACCCACCCGACGCCGACCGCCCACCCGAGCAGCCCACCCGGAAAGCCCGCCATGCCCGAACCCGCACACACCCTCGCCACCACCCTGCAGGCACCCCTGCCCGACGCCCTCACCCAACTCACCGACACCGAACTCACCGAACTCGACCGACTCCTCAACGCCGCACTCACCCGGCGCGCCACCACCCTCGACACCGCCATCGCCAACTCCCTCGACTACGTCCCGCGCCTCATGCGCCCCGCCGTCAAGAAAGCACTGGGCCTATGAGCGAACACCTCGCCGCCGTCGCCGAAACCACCAAACTCGCGCGCCTACTCGGCATCTCGGACCCCACCGACCTCGACTTCCTCGTCGACCTCCCACCCGCGGCCATCCGCCAATTCCGCGAACGCGCCACCGACCGCCTCTTCGACCGCGACGCCAAACGCCTCCACAAAGTCGCCCAAGCAGCCAAACTCGTCCCCGTCACCATCAGCGCCAAAGTCGCCGAACGCGCCTTCGGACCCGTCCTGTGCGCCGCCATCGCCGGCGCCGTCGACCCCACCCGCGCCATCGACATCGCCACCTCCCTCCCCCCGGCCTTCCTCGCCGACGTCTCCGTCCAGATCGACCCCCGCCGCACCGCCGCCATCATCGCCGCCGTCCCACCCGCACTCGTGGAAAAAGTCGCCCGCGAACTCCTGGCCCACGGCGACCACATCACCATGGGCCGCTTCGTCCACGTCATCCCCGAACCAGCCCTGCGCGCCGCCGCACCCGTCATGAGCGACATCGACCTGCTGCGCATCGGCTTCCTACTCGAAGACAAAACCGCCATCGACCGCGTCCTGCACATCGTCGCCGACCGCGTCCCCGGCATCATCCGCGCCGCCGCCGAACAACACATGTGGGCCGAAGGCATCGACCTGCTCGACTCCATCGCACCCCACAACCGCGCCTGGATCGGCGACACCGCCGCCGGACTCGGCGGACCCGTCCTGGACTCACTCATCACCGCCGTCGCCGACCTCGACGCCTGGGCCACCCTGCTGCCCATCACCAGCGCCATGAGCCACGACAGCCTGCGCCTGTTCGCAGAACGCCCCGCCGTCCACGCCGAACCCGTCCTCGCCGCCATCACCGACACCGCCCTCACCGCCGGACACTGGCTCGAACTCCTACCCCTCGCAGCCCACCTGCCCCCGGCCCAACTCGCCTTCGTCGCCGCCCGCGTCGCCGCCGAAACCGACGACCGCCTCGACGACCTCATCCGCCAAGCCGACACCGCCGGCCGCTGGGACGCCATGATCCCCGTCGCCCTCGCCATGACCGACCCCGAACGCCGCCGCCTCGCCGCCCTACCCGTCATGCAGGACCCCGACGTCCTGCGCGCGGTCATCACCAGCACCGCCGAACACCACCTGTGGTCCCAGGCACTGCCTTTGGTGCACGCCCTCCCCGACACCACCACCCCCACCCTCGCCCACTGCATCGGCGACCTCACCCGCGACCAACTCCTGGCCGCCGTCCGCGCAGCCGCCCAGAGCGACACCATCGACACCCTCGTCGACATCGCCCTCGCCCAGGAACCGCACGGCCGCGCCCGCGTCCTCGAACTCATCGACGCCATGGACGACATCGAGGACTTCCTCACCGCCCTCACCACCCACACCCCCGACATCGTCTGGAACGCCTTCACCCGAGTACGCGACGAAATCCCCGCCCGGCTCCTCGCCCAACTCGCCGAACGCGCCCGCGAACTCGACCACCCCCACCACGCCACCGCACTCGAACCCGCAACCGCCACAGCCGAATAGCACCCGCCACCACCGCACCCCGCCCCGAAACCGGCGGGGTGCGCGCACGTTCGGGACCCACACACCGACTGTGACCGCCATCGCGACCACCCACCGCCGGTCAAAACCACCAACCCCGCGATGCAACAATGGAACCTCACCCGCAACCCCCACGAAGGACCCCACCCGTACCGATGGCCGAGCACACCGCACTGGACCAGACTCTCGAGAACACGGCCATCGACCCCGACGAACTGGCCATCTGCCTCCGGGTCCTCGAACACGCCGCCGAACTCGACAAGGACCACCCCGACTCGGTCACCGTCCAGCGCGCCGTCGGGCACATGTTCAAAAAACTCAAGCAGCGCCGCCGCATCGCCGCCCGCGACACCATCTCCGCCGCCGACAAAGCCGTCATCGCCGCCACCGCCACCGGCTCCCCCAACCGCATCGACGACGAAACCGCGGGCATCCCCATCAGCGGCTCGGTCACCGACAGCGGCACCGCCGGCACCCTGCTGCGCGCGCGACCCTGCTACATCTGCAAGCAGAAATACACCCGCGTCGACGCCTTCTACCACCAGCTCTGCCCCGAATGCGCCGCCCGCAGCCACGCCAAACGCGACGCCCGCACCGACCTGTCCGGCAAGCGCGCCCTGCTCACCGGCGGCCGCGCCAAGATCGGCATGTACATCGCCCTGCGCCTGCTGCGCGACGGCGCCCACACCACCGTCACCACCCGCTTCCCCAACGACGCCATCCGCCGCTTCGCCGCACAGCCCGACAGCGCCGACTGGCTGCACCGCCTGCGCATCGTCGGCATCGACCTGCGCGACCCGGCCCAGGTCGTCGCCCTCGCCGACGACGTCGCCGCCCAGGGCCCGCTCGACATCCTCATCAACAACGCCGCGCAGACCGTACGCCGCTCCACCGGCTCCTACAGCGCCCTCGTCGAAGCCGAGAACGCCCCGCTGCCCGCCGGCGAACTCCCCGACGTCATCAGCTTCGGCAAAACCATGCAGGCCCACCCCGCCTCCATCACCGCCTCGCTGACCCCGACCCTCACCGGCGCCGACATCACCGACCTCGCCCTCATCGCGGGATCGGCCACCCCCGAACGCATTTCGCGCGGCGTGGCCATCGACGCGGGCGGCCTGGTCCCCGACCTCGCGCACACCAACAGCTGGGTCCAGACCGTCGGCGAGGTCGACGCCACCGAACTCCTCGAAGTGCAGCTGTGCAACTCGGTCGCACCGTTCATCCTCATCTCCCGCCTGCGCCCCGCGATGGCGGCGGCCGCCGGCCGCCGCAAGTACGTCGTGAACGTGTCCGCCATGGAGGGCGTCTTCGGCCGCGCCTACAAGGGCGCCGGCCACCCGCACACCAACATGGCCAAGGCGGCCCTGAACATGCTGACCCGCACCAGCGCCCGCGAGATGTTCGAGGCCGACAACATCCTGATGACCGCCGTGGACACCGGCTGGATCACCGACGAGCGCCCGCACTACACCAAGATCCGCCTGGCCGAGGAGGGCTTCCACGCTCCTCTCGATCTGGTCGACGGCGCGGCCCGCGTATACGACCCGATCGTGCGCGGTGAAGACGGCGACGACCTGTACGGCGTGTTCCTCAAGGACTACGAATCCTCCGCCTGGTAACCAACTTTCGGTAATCACGCCACCGGCGCCCCACCCCCCTTTTTTCAAGGCAGTCTTTAGACCTTGTGGGGTTTGGGGCGTTTGACGTTGCAAACGTGAGATACATAATTAGATGCGCATATTGACGTATAGGTATCTGATCGCTCCGAAGAATCGCAGATCACGCCCACAACCACCTCGACCTGCACAAACCTCCCTCGCCGAGAGGACCTGCTCAGCGACGACCTCTCTTCCACGCCCAAGAGCGATCACGCCGGCGCGGCCACTCCCCTACCCTCCTGTCGCCGGTGTCGATTGCCGCAGGAGCGTCCGAATCAGCTAGTTTCGTTCTGCACTAGCAGATTTGAATGCTGTACCCAGGGCGTCACGCCCCCCTTCGCAGGCGGACAACGCGCCGCCAGTAAATGCATAGATGCGCATATCCAAGTGTTGGTATGTATGAGAATGGTTCGTTGACGGTGCATCTATCCTGGGAACATGTTCTTCCGGCTGCTCGCGGACGTCACCGCCGGCGTGCACTTCATCTTCGTCGCCTACGTGGTGGTCGGCGGATTCATCGCGTGGCGGTGGCCCCGGACGATCTGGCTGCACCTGGCAGCGTTCGGCTGGGGATTCAGCATGGTCCTGATCGGAATCGATTGCCCGTTAACCGATTTGGAGAACTGGTCCCGCGAACAGGCCGGCGAGGCCGGCCTACCTCCGAGCGGGTTCATCGACCACTACATCACCGGCGTGATCTACCCCGAGAACGCCCTCGAACTGGTTCGGGCGCTGGTGGCCGCGGTCGTGGTCATCTCATGGACCGGGTTCTGGCTCCGAACCTCGCGCCGCCGACACGACCGGGCCACCACATAAGCGGCAACCGTGGGAATGTTTGCCCAGTTAGAACCACTAGTCGGTCCCCCTATGCCATGAACCGTGATCCAGAGTTCGGGCATCGGCAGCCGACAGAGGGTTCTGCGTGCCGAGTCGTCACTGATCGGTGGTGTTCCCGAGGCGTCTCGTCCGTCCTGTGCCGTCGGGTCCGGCCCGTTCGGGGTTATCTTGGCAAGTTCTTGGCAAGATTGAAAACACTTCTGATCTGACCGACCAGCTATTCCTCGGCAGGGCGACTTGATAGATCGAATCGCACACGGTCGGTAGCGACAGTCGGCAAAGTAGCGTCCGGGCAGCCATACGGACGGTGCCAGAGGAATTCCCCGGCGCTGGGTATCCCCTCTGCGTTTCGACAGCTCTTGGTACCTAGGTGGAGTCAACCGAGTGCCGTCTAGGAGTGAATCTGGAGAAGTGCCGTGTGGTCCGAGCAGAGGGTTACCACGCTCCCGTGGTTCGAGTGTGACGGGAGCGTGGCAGCGGGTATCAACAAGTCTTAATGCTCTCCGCCACACCAATGCTCACCTCGCGTTGACCAGCCTTCGACTGCCAGTTGCCTCGATCCGGACGGAGCAGCCAGAGGTCACATTCTGGTGGTCAAATCGCTGCGGCAGCGCATGAAGAACCGGTGCGAGATTACGAAATCGACAGGGCCGGTTGTTCATCGGGGTCTGGCTCGTGCGCCAGACCGGGCGCGCTTGCCAGATCCGGGTCGAGGTCGTCGGAGATGGTGTCGTTTTCGTTCTCGATGTCGGGGTCGTCGAAGTCTTCATCCGTGGCTAGCATCGGAAGGACATACGCCTGAGCCAATCCCGCGAGGTGCAGTGGTAAGGGGAGGGAGAGGGCGTCCAAATAGTCTGGGGCCTGGCGCAGCTGGTGCATGGCAAGGGCGAGAGCTTCTGGATCGTCCCCGGCATTGTTCTCCTCGGCGGTTGGGTGGCAACCGAAAACCGCGATTTCCACCAGCGAGGGATTCCATGCGGGTTTGTCCGCGTCGATGGTCCAGTTGTTGCCGCTTCCTGCCATCGCTCGCGGGGCCAGGCGATTGGCACTTACGGCGGACTTCTTGAACTGACTGGCCTTTTCGGTGGTGCTATAGAAGACCCGTAGGTCGGCACCGGTCGTGGTAGGCAGTTTCCACAAACCTGCGGGCAGGCCGTTGATGCCGTCGGGCCTGCCAGTACCCCACCACTGTGGGGTCTCTCGCCCAGCGCCGCCGCGAATCCGTACAAGCCGCAGATTAGGGTCGAGTGTGGCCGGCGGGGCATGGCCGGTCTTGATGAGGTCCACGACGGTGTTGCCATCCTGAAGCCAGGGCCAGTGTTGGCGGCTGTTCTGGGAGTGCGCGATCAGCACGGTGGACTGATCGCGCAGCGAGAACAGCACCCGCTGGAGGAAGCTGGCTGTCTCCTTGCGCTGCTGATCCATGTTCTTGCGCCAATCGACACTGGTGATCCACTGCCCGGCTGACACTTCCACACCGGATACCTCGGCCTTTTTTACCAGTCCCAGAAGGAATTTCGGGTATGGCGTCCAGCTTTTCGTATCATCGTCCCAGCCCTGAACCTGCACTCGACCCGAGTCGTCCGGCATCGGAGTCATCAAGACCGCGACGGGCAGATGCAAGGGGAGCCGGGTCGGGCCGTCCTTGCGCCGCTTGACCATCCAGATCGCGGCGTAGCGCAGGTCCTCGGGAAGGCTGCCACCGAGGGTGTGTTCCGGAAGCACGCGGACCCCGAACTGCCGCAACGCGTCAAGCCAGCCCGAGCGGACTCGGTGATCGACATTCTTCTCGGTTTTCACGCCCTTGGCATTGGACGGAACGACGACGAACTGGGTGAGAACGCCGGCATCGGCGCAACCGAGTCGCATAACGAACTTCGGGTCGGTGGTCGCGGGGCGGAAGGTACTGCGATGTGCGATCTCGACCAGCGCAAGAGTTGGTGATCCAGGATCGGATCCGTCGTCGCTCAGGAATTTCGCGAGCTCGCCTCGGCGCCTCGCGATCGCGGCGGTCAAGGCGACGCTCCGCGGTCGCACCTTGGGATCGAGTGCGAGCTTGTCAGCAAGTCCTCTGGACAACGGGAGGCAGCGTAACCTGACGATAAGTTCCGGTGTACGCCACTCATACACCACCGCATTCCCCGGCCCGGCAGTGTCGAAAACCGCTTCCACAACCTGGGGGCTGCCGTCATCGAACGTTGGCGCGCCGTTCTTCTCCTCAAGGCCAAGGATTTCGGCGAGCCCGGTGATCGCGGCCCGGCGTGAAGTTGCCGTTTGCCACAGCAATCTGGCTTCGAAGACCGGGGGTCCGTCGAGCACTGCTTCCAGGTCCGCAGACCGCATCCGGACGACCGCTGCCGCGAGGGCTCCACGACGCGCGTGTGCGGCTCGTATCTCCTCAGCCCGCTCCGCAGCGGGCCGGGCATTGGCGGGTTTGCTAGTGCCGACAGCACTGCGGGACAACAATTCCGTTCGAACGAGCCCGTCGGGAAGGGCCTGCTCCGCCCATTCGGTGATCACCGAGCGCTGATGCGACATGAGTCCGGAACCGATCCCGTGCACGCCCATCTGATTGCTGTAGACAACAGCACCGCGAACACCAGAACCGTTCAGCCACTGCTCCGGCGCGCTCAGCAACTGTTCGGGATCTGGAAACGATTGGCTCAGCGTCAGTCGGCGCAGGATGCCGGCCGGACCGTTTTCCTGCCAGTCGATTGCCTGCGCCTCCCTGTTGTAGTTCAGCCGGGCCACCGCGTAGCGCTCGCTAGTGGGAGCTCCGGGGAGCCAGGGAACGGTCGGCCTGAGATAGACGCTGGTGGCACGGCCGAAGGGGAGACGGAGTTTTCCGGTATCGGCACGTGGATGGGTGGCCCAGCGGCGCACTCCGGTGTGCAAATGCAGTCGTGGCAGTGGCTCCCATGGCACCGTGTGCAGCGAGATGTTGATCGTGATGGAGAACCACCAGGTCTTGCCCTTGACGTCTTGTGGGATGGGTTGAGACATCAGCTCCGCACCGCGCTGGCGAGGACCGCGTGGAACGGCCCGGAAACGCAGTGTGCCGATACCGAAGTCGTAAGGGTCGAGCGCAGTGATCCGCCGGGCGAGGGCATCGGTGGCGAGCTGATACTGCCGTGAGGCCGGTGCAGCTGTTCCCCCCTCGCTCACCGGGCAGCCGAGAAGATCGACGTGGACGGGCTGCCAGAGCGGTGGCGATGCCTCAAGCTCGGCGAGGGTCTCAAGCAGCAGGTCTTGCCTCCTGGATGACGCGGCAGGCCGGCCGGCAGGCCGACCCAGGTCGGTCAGCCAAGCCGCGAACAGCTGGTGCATGGTTCGTGTAGGCAAGGGGTCGGGAAGATCAGCGGGTACATACAGCCAGAAGTCTCCCGGCGGTGCGCCTGGACCGGAAAATGCCGTGGAACGGCTGCGCACGACCAGATCCGGGGCCAAGCTCTGCAGTACCCCATCCAAACGGTAGGTGGGCACTGTTCGATACAGCGTGCCGCCATTCTCGTCTCGACCGTGGTTGCACAGTTTCAGCAGACTTTCGCGGGCGTGTTCGGGAAAGGGCAGCGCCCGATAGTCGCCGGTCCACTGGGTCGCGTCGGAATCGAGGCGATACGCGGCGCGGCGAATGTTCTGGTAGCTGAATCCCACTGTGGGGGCTCCTTCAGGACGGGTCGAGCGTGTAGGGATCGAGCATTGGCAATTCTGTTGGCACAGGCCGGATCTGCATCCCGCGCAACGCCTCGTAGAGCGGCTCGTACAGCATCCGTACCAAGGCCGGGTCGGACGGCTCCGCGAAATCGGCTGGGCTCGCTGTCGGATCGAAGTACGGTGCCAGAACGTCATGGAGACGAGCAAGCAGACCGTCGGCGGCGTGCTTGCGACGGCGAACCTTCTTCTCGGGTTCGTCGCCCATTCCGAGTGACTGATCGACCATCGGTGAGGGCGCGAGTGCTTCGGCCAGCGCGGGGGCGAACGCGGCATCGACGAAGACCACTCGCGCGGGCACCCCGCCGCGGACGAGTCGGCCGATGACCTGCCAGATGCTGACCAGCTGATCCCACGCGAAGGATTGCTTCTCGGCTTCGCTCAGCCGCGAATAGACGTATCGCCGTGTGAGCAGCCGCAGCCACTCCGTACGCGCGATGTGCCGGAAAGTGAGTCCGGCGTGACCGAGAGTGCCAGCCTTACCGACCATCTCGTGGAAGGTCCCGTGTTCCGGGTGCGGAATCTGATTGCGGACGAAGCGCGTGACCCAGTCATTGATCGCGAAGATGGCGAGCGACAGGTCGTCGGGGCGAGGGTGCGGGCGAACGAGGAAGAAAACACTCCCGAAAGCCGCGACCCGCTCCTCGTTGGGTGTCCGTGCGGGACTGAGGATATTGTGTCCACGCTCGATCGCCATGAGTGGCGCGATCAGCAACTCTGCCTCCTCGTCCTCCGCGAACGTGGCGAGCTCGCCTCGTCGCAGCGCCACCGGATGCCGGTCGGGTGCGCGTAGCACCTCGTCGGTCGTCTCGTCGAGGTCGGCGTCGTCACGCGCCAGCACCTTCACGCGGCCACGCCAGCGCGGCATCTCGTGCAGGAGGCCGAAGGTCGTTTCGGCCTCTCGATAGCTGCCAACGAGCAGCAGTGCCCGGCGGCGACGTGGATCCGCGATGTGGGCGAGCTCCGCCTCGATCGGGCTCGGCGTTCCGCCCCTGCCCGGCCGTGCCAGTTTGCTGACAAGTTGTTTGAGCACGTCATTGCGGATCGCGTGATCCTGCCCGGACAGGGTGAAGGGGCGATTTTGCTCGTCGTAGAGGAAGTTCGTCCGGAACGTTGTGCCTCGAATGGCCGCGATTGCTTTGTCGTCCGGCTTGAGAACCGCCTGAACGGGAGCCAAGATATGCGCGCGAGTCGAGGTACCCGCCCAGCTGGTACCCGACATCAGCAAGACGTGTGGCCCCGGCCGTCCGGAGATGCGATCAGCACCCAGATCAGGGAGCGCGTGCAACAGTTCACGACCGACTCCGGCGCAGCGAAAGAAACGCAGAGTGCCGGTGCAGCGACCCTCGATATCCGGTGTCCGGTCCCGGTCGTCGGGCAGGTATTGGAATCCGAGGACATTGCCCATCGGCGCTTCGGGAACGATCGGAGCGTAATCCAATGGCGGACGACGTGAGAGCTCGTTATCGGTCGCATCCAGATGGAGCGCGGCCTCGACCTGAGGCCACAGAAAAGTGACTCGGGTCAGGCGCTGATGCAGGGCCGCAAGCAGCAGTGTGAATTCCAGCCGCTGGGCGGTGCGGTCGTACCAGTCTTCACTGGCACGAATATCCGCGGGGACGAGATCGCGGCCCTTGCGTGGAATGGGTGCGGGCCAATTGTCTTCCTTCGCGAGACCCGGTGCACCGCTGAGTAATTCGGCCAGGAGAACCTTGACGCGTCGCCGTGTGCCGCCCTCGTCGAGAGTAAGGACCAGATCCTGAGTGGCTCGCACCAGATCATCAGTGGTGGTGTTGTAAGGGCCGTGATCGCCGAGCGGATCATCGCGGAAGCTGTCGAGCAATCGGGTGACCACGATCCGACGTTGCGTCCAGGGCGGGACGTCAGCGTTCTGTGCGTCGGCCGAAATACCCTGCGCGACAGTGAAATCGTCCTCTTCATCATCGACGCTGAACAATTCGGCCTCGTCCTGCAACGCCTCGATCGAACCCTCGCCGCGAACGCCCACGGTGCTCGGATACCACTCCGCCAGGAGCTTCTCCTGCAGTGTCCACGCACTGAAGTAGTCGATTTCCGCCCAGTCGCGCAGACTCTCATCATTGATCAGCATCGCGTAGAGCCGGTTGGTGGTCGTGCTGACGACGTCGAGGGCCGCGGCCCACCGTTCCACGTCGCGATCCGACAACGGCAGCCGTCCTTGGCGGGCCAGTTCCTCGATCTTGTGCATATCCAGTCGATCGAGCCAGGACTCCGGACCACGCATCACCAGCGTCGCCGAGGGCGCGAACGCCTCGTCCAATTGCATCTGCACCCGGTCGGCTTCGTCGACAATCACGATGTCGCTGCGCAGACAAGCTAATTCGAGGTGCCGCAGCCGCTCCGCGTTCAGATGCCGTGGCACGGCGGTCTGTACCAGGCTCGCCGGATTCGCCACCCAGATCAGGGCATTCACGAGTTCCCGTGCGGAACTGTGCCGCGGACAGCCACTCCAGATCGGGCAACCGTGGCGTCGGCCCAGCTCATCTTCGTCGCGCTGTGGGCTGGGCGCAGAATCGATTTCGCGGTAACGGCCGACATCCTCCGAAGTCTCCGCCGTGACACCGCCCTTCGAGGGCAAGGGATGCAACGCCGTACAAGGCGCGTCGACATAACGCAGCGGTTCCCTAGCATCGAGGCCACGCTGCGCGTCGAGGACGCACACGGTACTCAAGTCCACGAAACCTGGATCGTCGTGCATGAGCAAGGACTGCCCACTGCGGGCTGCGATTCTGCGGTGCAGCCGCTGAACATGACGCTCCCGTGTGGTCGGTCCGAGAACCGGAGCCGCGGACAGATCCAGCGCCCGAAAGAGCGCGGTCAGTGTGAGCTGCTCGGCGACGTCGCCGACGACCAATGTGGTCCGCAAGCCTTGCCGAGCACCCCATACCGCGATCAATGTCATGAGCGTGCTCTTGCCCGCGCCGACCATTCCGACGAGGTGGACCAGCCGGTCCAGCCGGAGCGCCGAGGCCTTCGCGAAGCCCAGGCCGTCGTCGGTACGGGCATCCAGCTTCATATCGACGAGTCGGCTCTCCCAATTTCCACGGCGGGGGAAATTCCGCTCGGTCTCAGTCGTATCCATCCACTTCGCGATTTCCGCGAGTTCCGCCAGCGGCACCGTCAGGGGATCACCCGCGGCCTTACGGGTTTCTTCGAGATCATGTCCGGCTGCTGGGGTCAGGACCAGTTCCTCGGGCAGAGTGACCGAAGTTCTGCGGCGACGGTCCACGAATCGACTGGTACCGACCGCGGCCAGCGGCAGCGGATTGCGGTCCAGCGCGGGCAGCGACTCGAGGGCGGCATCGTAGACGGCGAAACGACCAGCCGCGATCATCGGTTCGATGCGACGAGCAGGGGCATCGGCGGACACGATACGGTAGCCGCGAAGACGCTCAGGCAAGCTGTCGTACATCTCGAGACCCTGCTGCCACAGCCGGTTTCGACGCAACGTCCACAGTAGATGGCGGGCATTTACGATCAACTGCCGTGATCGTTCGTCCGAGGCGAGTCCGGCGGCAACCGCGAAAGGATAGCCGCCCAGAAGCGGCCAGACGCCATTGGCCGGTCGGTCCGGATCGAGGCGTTCGAGGAGCCGCAGTCCGAGCTCAACCTGACACAGTGCGGCGGGTTTGATTTGCGCGTATTCGTCCGGCCAGGGTCGCAGAGCTTCAACGACGGGTGCATACCAGGTGTGGCGGTCACGCATGAGCGGCTCCCTCATCGGAATCGGAGTTGCCAGGGCTTATTTGCGCCGCGGGCCCGCCTACTCCACGCGATCGCGCGGTAGCCGCGGCGACGAGCTGATCGTCGCTGAGCAATCGCAGCCCGCAAGCCTTCGCCGGGCGGCTGCGGGCGTAGATACTGAGGTAGTCGCGACGGAGATCGATGCGGTATTGCGGTACCACCCAGCACGCTTGGTTATAGGGCGGTTCGGCGCGCACGATCCGGGCCGCCCGGCCCAGCAGTCCCGGGTGCGCCCAGTCTTTGACATCGACCGCCCACACATGCCCGTCGGGGAAGGTTATCCGCAGGTCGTAGGCGTCGTACCCCGGCCACATCTCCACGGCCAGATTCAGCGCCCGCAGGCGCTTCTCAAGTTCGATCTCGGCCCGGCCCGGCCCGGTGACGAACTGCCGCAACGGGCGAACCAGCTGATAGATCGTGCCGACCTCCGACACAGTCAGCGTGCGACCGCGCGGCGCCGGACCGCGGCTTCGACACTGGTCTCGTTCGCACCACCAGCCCCCATCGACCAAGGGGCTCAACAGGGTCAGACAGCGATGACAGGTGAGGTATTCGCCACCGCGCCGGTAGCCGGCGGGTACCGGCTCGTAGATGTTCTCAAGCAATGCCCGGACCGGTTCTAGAATCAAATCGGTGGCCAGTTCGAAGTGGTCCACGCTCGTCAGCACGGGTTTCGTGACGAGCAGTCGGCGAAAGGCGGTGTAGGACTCGGGCGAGGACGCATCACGGCACAGCTGCATCGCCCGACGTACCACTCTACGGTCGAATTGGGCGGCCGCGCTGTCTCGCCCCTGGACCCACCACTCGTGACACAGCTGGGTCGGCTCACCCGACTCCCTGTCGATCAGATAGTCGTCCGGTCCGAACGCGGACGCGGGCAGATCGAGCGGCCAATCCTCCAGCGGCCTGGTTCGGCACCACCTGAGCAGGTCGGGCAGGCTTGCCGGAGGCTGAGCTCGCTGCTGCACGCAGGCCAGTGCCATGCCGTTCACAGCGCGCTGCGCCTCGGCGTCGTACGGTAGCGAAAACGACTGCAGGCCAGTGGTATCGGCGAGCTTCACCACGGCGGTCGCGATGGTTCGCAGCAACGGCACGTCGGCATGGTCGAGCCAGTCCTCGGGGGTGTCGTGTAATGGCATATGCGAGACCTCAACTCACGTCGTCGGGGCGGGGAAGCTGTTCCTCCGGCAATGGATTCCGGTCGATGAATTCGCGGCCCGTCCGGCACCAGGGGCGGGCCTCGCAATCGTGACAGTGGCGTCCGGGCACAGGGTTGTACGAGTCGTCACGCAAAAGCGGATCGGCGAGCCCGGCGATGACATCCCGCGCTTCGTCGACGACGGCCGACCGACTCGGATCGAGTACCTCCAGGGTGCCGTCATCGCGGTAGAGCACTTCGAGTTCGACTCGGGACCGGCGGAGTTCGCCGCCGAGCACTCCCGCCGCCAGCAGCAGGACCCCGAGGGCGAGCTGCGGATAGTTCTGTAACAACGACCTTCCCTCCCAGAGCCTGCCGCCAGCTGTCTTGGTCTCGCGCCAGACCCATCCGCCGGAACGGGTATATAAGAGATCGGGGGTGGCGATCACAACGACATCGAGTTCCGGTATGTAACAAGACAATTGATGCTGGACAAGGAAGCGTTCGTTGGACTTCGAGCCGTCGACGGGGCATAGCCACGCGTGCTGGGCGAGCATGGCTGCGCCGTCGCGCGCGGCCTGACCGGTAAGTTCCACACCGTCGGCCGACCAGTTGTCCGGATCGGGTGGCGAGGCGACTGTCCGGCAGCCACCGACCGGCCTGCTCCGGTGCTGGTCATTGAGTCGGGCATCGACAGCCCGGCCACGCACCGCCGAGACAGGCTCCGGCCGCATCGACGTCAGGTTGAGCTGGCGGACCAGGTGATACCGGGCCGGGCATTGCCCGTAGAGGCGCAGATCCCACGCGGAGAGACTGCGCCGGGGACGCCTAATCTCACCGGGGATCCCTCCCCACAATCCTTGGGTGCGTGGCAAAGTCACACAGCCCGCCAAGGCTTTGCATTTGATACAGCTGGAGCCTGGGACGGCTGCCGATCCCGCAACCGCCCGCGCGAATGCCGGTGCCGCGTATTCGCGGTAGCGCCGACGTACCTCGTCCTGGTCCCAATCCAGGATCGGCACCACCTTGTTGTCGCCGCATCCGTACCCGAAGGCTCTTACCCGTACAGGCCGCAGGGGTGGCTGGATGCGCAGTGGCCGATAAGGACGCTCGAAACCCGGGCGTGGACAGACCTCGCCCGTGGCCAGTACGCCTGCCACGGCAGCTTTCTCGGCTTCCGACCGATTCGATCGCGCTCTTTTGATGGACGGCAGCCATATATCGCGAACAGATCCGTCGGCCGAACCGTAGCGACGGCCCCATACCGACCGCTCGTAGCGGGTGGCTCCACGAGAATCCGGATCCCCGTTGCGGTCATAGAGCGCCGCCCACTCGAATCGAATCGGAATCGTCTGCGGGACCGAACCTTCGCGCTCCGCTTGCTCCGCCTCACGGGCCGCGAGATAGCGCGGAATCGCCTGCACGGTCCACTCGAGCAGAGATGGGTGTGCCGGTGCGCGGTTGCTGTCAAACTTTCCTTTGGTGCGCATTAGCTCGGCAATGGCGTCGGCCTGCGACCAGCCGTCGTGTTCGATCAGGTCGAGTCCACCCATCATTGGCGCGAAAGTGAAGTCCTCCAATGCCTTTGAGCTACGAGGTGGAACGGGATCAGACTTCAGGAGCGGCCGCAGCGCAGCACTTGCGGCCGTCGGACAGTCCCTCGGATTCTCGCGGACGGCGACGCTGCTTGCCCGCACTAGCCACACGTCTCCCTGAGTTCCACTCGGGCGCGGCCAATCGGTCATCGAGTACTCCCCTGCAGATCGGGCGGATACACGATGGTGACATACGATGTGAACATAGTCCATAGATGCTTTGTTGCTAGAGTCATTCACAGACCGGGATCTGAGACCGGAATAGCTGGTCGGAGGGATAACAATGCGAACGCGGGAGATTCAGCGTGATGTGCTGGTCAGCGGCCGGTACAGACTGGAATCGCGAGCGGGGAAGGGGGGCATGGCAGAGGTGTGGCGAGCCATGGACATTCAGAACGATGACGTGGTCGCCATCAAGTTCCTCAGCCCTGCCGATGAACTCATGAGCGGTATCGACACGCATTACCGCTCGGAAGAACTCGCCATCATGCGCAAGCGGTTCAGGCGCGAGGGCAACCTGCTGGGCCAAATCGACCATCCTGGCATCCCTCGCCTGTACGATGAAGGCAACCACGAGGGCACGCCTTACCTGGTCATGCAGTTCATCGACGGCACCCCACTCAACGACTTCCTGGCGCGGTACCGCCCGCTCACCGTCGGACCGGCCGTCGCCATCGCGATGCAGATCGCGTCCGCACTGGAATGCGCGCACGAACGCCCTGTGGTGCATCGAGACCTCAAGCCGCAGAACGTGATCATCTCCGCACGGGGGATCGCGATGCTGCTCGACTTCGGAATCGCCAGGCCGCTCGGCGCCTCCGTGACACGGTATACGCAGCACGGCTCCAGTCTGGGCAGTCCCGGATATCAAGCGCCAGAGCAAATTCGCGGAGATATGGTCGTTCCCAAGACCGACAGCTACGCGCTTGGCTGCGTCTGCTACGAATTGCTCACGGGCCGGACACCGTTCCTCGAGGAGCACGGCGGACTACAGGGCCAGCATTTGGACAAGCTTCCGTTCCCCTTGGATGTGTTCGCGCCGCAGGTGCCGCCCGAGCTCGATGAGCTCGTACAGGAGATGCTCACCAAGATTCCGGACGGACGACCGGACATGGCAGAGATTCAGCGCGGGCTTCGGCCCCATTTGCCGGCGCCAGGTTCGCCCGCACCCGTCCCGCGTTTGGAACCCGACCCGACGCTGCCGTATCGAATCTCGCAAAGCGATACGGAAGACCCGCCTCTCGGCGGATCTGCGGTGACGCAACCACGTCGGCCGGAATCCTCGGGCTGGTTGAAGGTGCGCCTCGTCGAGCAGGATTGCGATGATGCGGAGCGCGAGCTGGCCGCGTTCGAGCCCGGCGCCGCGGTGGCCCGGCTGGCGGAGATCGCGGTGGTGGCAAGGAGGGAGTGGGGACCGGGCCGACCGCTGGTTCGACGCGTCTGGCGTTTGGCCGCCGAGGGATTGCGCATACTGGGCGATTGCGGCCGCGCAGCCCCGCTGTATCAGCAAATGTCTGACGACCTGTCACACAGCCGCGATCCACGAGATCAGGCGGCGGCCTTGATCTGTCGTTTGCGAGTGGCCGAATGCCGTCTGCCATTCGGGGAGGTCGATCTCGCCGTCGAAACATTGCGCGAAACTGTCGCGGCGGCCGAAGCTCTGCCCGAGCAGGACGCCGAAATGGTCCGTGCGATCTGCCGCGAACTCGACACCAATTTGACCGAATCTGGTTACACCACCGATAACGACTGACACAACCCGGCGCAGGTTCAGCTCGGCGACAGACGCCCCGCGGACAGGTTGTTGCCGAGCTCCCCTACGAGCATCACGCCCAGGTCGCCAAGCCCACGAACAGCTTCTTCGAACTGCGTCACCTGGCGGAAGACCTCACCGTACCGACGCTGCTCCGCGAGGGGTACCTGCAGAACCTGCAGCTTCCTAATATCGACCCGAGCAGAGCTCGACGTGTGCGTTCCGGCTTGACGGCCATTCGCGGGCGCACGCAGGCAACCCGCGAGGAACCAGGGATCCAGCTTCCCCGGATCCACTCGCAGCGCATACAACTGCGGTCCCAGCACTGTCGTAGTCCGATCCTCCACCCAGGCGCTGAACGCCCGTGTCACTCCCGACACAATCACATCGTTCCGCTCCGTTGCTGTCAGCCCGGCATCTGCCACCTGTTGCACTGGAACCCAGCCGCCCGGGTTGCCTTCCATCAACAGGTCCGACACTGTCAAGTAAGGCACTCCGCCCTTGCCGATCACACCGGTTCGAACGTAGCTCTCCGTCGGCAGCTGTCCGACGTGGACGACCAGCGCGCCGGCTCGCGCTAATTCCCCGATCGTAATCGTTCCGGGCTGCTCGTCCCCTTTCGCGCGCAACCCGATGGAGGACAACGAGATCGCCGACTCCTGCACCTCTGCAAGCAATGTTGACATACGCGCCCAGGTGTCTCGCAGTTCGATGACGTTGCCGGTCGGTCTGACCGGGATGTGGCGCGCGGGGGTGAGATCGACTTCTTCGTCGAGCAGATCGATCACAGGGAGCGATACGGCGCGGATCCGTCGCGGCGCGTGGTTTTCCACAGGATCCTGTTCTGGCACAACACCGTTCTCGCCCATCGCCGCGAAAACCTCGCCGCGCAGGGCATGCCAATCGATGCCTTCGGCAGCCTTCACCACGTCGTCGACGTCCAACAGACGAATCGAGTGAACTGCACCGACGCTCTGCCCTTGGCGGGCAGCCTGAAGCACCCACAGCTGCAGAGCCACACTGTATGGCGGGGCACAACCTGACGGCAAGGCGATGACCGCCCGTAGCACACCGGTGCGCAACAGGGCTCCGCGAATTCTCCGGCCCGCCTTTCTCGACGCGACGGCCGGAGGAAGCAACAGCACCGCGACTCCGCCGGGGAGCAGCTTCGACACTGCGTGCTCGACCCACGCCAACTCTGGTTCTGTGCGTGGTGGAAGCCCGTACACCCAGCGAGGATCCGTTGCCAGTTCCTCGTATCCCCAGTCCCGCTCGTTGAATGGCGGGTTGCAGAGTACGAGATCGGCCCGCAGGTCACTATGAGGATCCGCCCGCAGCGAGTCGGCGGTCCGGATATCCACCGAACACGGCTGGGACGCATTAGCTCCCAACGAGGTCAAGGATAAACGCGCTGCAGTCAAGGCTGCCAGAACCGGATCCTTCTCCGCTCCCGCCAATCGCACAGAGCCCCTACCATCGTTATCGCGGAGGCAGACATCGGCCGCGGCGCGAAGTAGACCACCCGAACCGCAGGCCGGGTCGAGCACGGTGCACGGAACCTCGCTTCCACGGACGCCGCGGACATGCTCGGCGATCTCGGCCATCAACCACGCCAACGGTTCGGGAGTAGAACTGATCTGGCGCACATGGGTATCCAGCCAGCGCCCCAGCAGAAACTCAAAGATCTCCTGTGGCCCCTCCCGCTCCGCCAAGTCGATGGCTTGAAGTGCCACTCGCACAGCCGATTGCGACAGCGAGAGTTGCGGTTCGCACTCCAGGACCACATTGGGGTGCTCTCGCTTCAACGCTGTCACAGCGATCGCCCGACCGGTTTCGGCGCGATCCTCCAAGGCGTCGAACTGCGGCCACAGGCGCTCCTTCGCGCCAACCTTCAGAAGCTTGCCCTGCTCTTGAAGCCATACCTCGACCTCCGTCAAGGAGAACTGTGGGCTGACATCCGTACCGCCAATAGGTTGGGGGAAGGTGTCGTGTCGCCGCCGCCAGTTACTAGCTGCGGCCCGTCCCACGCCAGCGATCCTGGCGATCTCGGCCAACGTCACCGGTATTGCGTCGGGCTCAGACATCAACTTCTCCGGAGCAGTGGGTACGTACCGTACATCGTACGGCATTTATTGACTTAGTTAACATACACATGCTGCGGCTCGACGTAGCTACTGCCACCTGCTGGCGCATGGTCGGATGTCGCAGGTGCCGAGGTGTTGGATCAACAGGGATCAGCTGCGAATTGTCCCTCGACTCGACCATGTGAAGTTTCTCCGCTTTTCTCGGAGGCGCCTGGCCGCATCAGGGTTTCTCGAGGGGAGCGTCCAGCAGAGTGGTGTAGCAGCTCCTAGCTCGGCCGATCAGGTCAATCCCCGGACATGAGGGTGGTCATCGCATGATTCTTCAAGAGACCGACCAAAGTCACTGAAGAATGAAAGACCACGCGACGACCGATATTCAGCGTATATACCCCGGCACCGTGCTGTCCGAGCAACTTGGCCGCTGCCAGCCTGACCTTCAGCGAGAGCTGCTGTACACCTTCATTCACACCCTGATGAGCGTCGAGGCCGACACCGTCTGCGGCGCCGGCTACGGCGAACGCAGCGGCGACCGCGTCAACTCACGCAACGATTACCGCCACCGTGACTTCGACACCCGCGTCGGCACTCGTCGTGATTTCGTGGACCGGGTTCTGGCTCCGAACCTCGCGTCGCCGACACAGACTGGCCATTACATAGGCGAGTCACGCACCCCGCGGCCGATGGGCGATCGCCAACCACGACGGACACCGACACACCGTTGTGCCTCACGACACATTTGTCCGCATCGGGTATGACTGAGGGCGACCCGAGTTGCCGCCGATGCGCCGGTAAGACGTCGACGGTTGTCAGCGCTCGGTTCGAGCGACACCGGGCAACGCGGTCGGGACCGAGGGTGAGTCGATGAGTGACAGCAGGACACTGCGGGCGTGGTGGCACGACGCAGTCGACTACAACTGGCTGGTACGCACCCTGGGAGCCCGATCTGCCCTCACCCCGCTCAAGATCTTGATCGGCACCACGGGGGCCGCGATCGCGGTCATGGGCGCGGTGATCGCGGGCACGCCGGTGGGACCGCCCGGGCATCCCGGCATCCCCTCGACGGTCGGGGTGGTGGCGGGGACCGCGTGGGCGTTGCGGTGGTGGCTGCTGCCGTGGCCGAGCAGGATCGAGTCGCTCGTGCTGATCGGTTGCGCCGACGTGCTTTTCACGATCGAGTTCCTGCAGGTGCCGAACCGCTTGTTCGGGGCGACGGGCACGGTGCTGCTCGTGGTCACCGGAAGCTACCTGTGCGTCTTCCACGGCGCCCCGGCCCTGCTCGCGCATTCGGCGTGGTCGGTGCTGTCGGTGACGCTGTTCTCGGTGCGGATCGCCACCGGCGGCGAGGATGTCCGCCTGGCCGTCGCGGTCGCGCTGCTGCTGCTCGCGGCGATTACCGCGCTGCCGGCGTTCAAGATCCTGTACTGGCTGCTGCGCATCGAATCGCTGGCGGACCCGCTGACCGAACTGCTGAATCGGCGGGGCCTCGAGACGCGGCTGCCCTTGCTGGTCGAACGCCATTCCGCGGTCTGTGTCCTGTACCTGGACCTCGATCGATTCAAGAGCGTCAACGACACCTGGGGGCACAGCGTCGGCGACCGCGTGCTGGTGCGCACAGCGCGGCGGCTTCGAGAGGCCGCCGGTGACGAGGCGGTCGTAGCGCGTACGGGCGGTGAGGAATTCGTGGTCGCGCTGCCGATCGCCGCGGCCGCCGCACGCGCCGAGGCCGAGCGGCTGCGTCAGGTCGTCGCCGAACCGGCCGACACCACGGTCACCGCGAGTGTCGGCGCGGCGCTCTTCGACGCCACGACCTGCCCTCGATGTCCGCGCCCGACGGCCGACCGGCTGCTGCAATCGGCCGACGCGGCGATGTACCGGGCCAAACAGGCCGGCGGAAATCTGGTGGTGGTCGACGAACTCATGCCGCCGCGCCATCACCACGGCCCAAACCCGGCGCAACAGCGCTAGGCCCGCCGCATCCCGACGCGGTCAGCTGCTTTCAACAGCGGCCAAGCGGTCGGTAAGGGTCTTCGCGACCGCCGGGGTTTGGTCGGGCAGGTCCAGGTAGAAGTGCGCGCCGGGGAACGTCACCAGGTCGAAGTCCGCGGTCGTATAGCTCGCCCACTCCCCCGCCTGCTCGACCGTGACGGTCGGATCCTCGGTGCTGACGAGCGCGGTGATCGGGCAGGGCAGCGGGTCGCCCGGCCGGTGGCGGTAGGTTTCGACGGCCGTGTAGTCGGCTCGGACGGCGGGGAGGACGAGCTCGGCCAGGCCCGGCTCCTCGCGCAGGATGGCGACCGAGGCCGGGTCGTTGGCCAGGCGTTCCAGTTCGACGATGAGGTCGGCATCGGTGCCGAGATGGACGCGGCCCGGGTCCGCGTAGGCGGGCACCGGCCGGCCGGAGACGAACAGATGGGCGGGAGCACGACCGGCGTCGGCGAGGCGGCGGGCGGTCTCGTAGGCGACGGTCGCGCCCATGCTGTGGCCGAACAGGGCCGGGCGGGTGCCGGCGGGCCAGGACAGCAGATCATCGGCGATCGCGGCGGCCAGGTCGGTCAGGACACCGACGGGCTCGTCGGCGTAGCGATCCTGGCGGCCGGGGTACTGGACGGCGAAAACCGTTGTGCCGGGACCGATCAGCCCGGCGAGTGAGCGATAGGCGGTGACCGCACCGCCACCGGGCGGGAAGCACACCAGGACCGTGCGCGCGATCAGGTCGCGTCGCAGCTCACGCAACCAGGGTGTGCCGGTGAGATGTGCCACCACGGCGGGTTCTCCTTCGAGTATTAGTGTCGCTGTCGTGAGCGCCTACGCAGCCCTGGTCCGAGAGTACGAGTCCGCCGCGGGGGTGCCGGAGTCGAGTATGCCCGCCGTCGATCCGGGCGCGAATCTGGCTGCGACGCTGCCCGTCTGGGCACTCGCCGGTGGTTCGGTGGCGAGCTTCGCCGCCGCGGCGGATCGGTGGCGGGTCGCCCTGGGACTACCCCCATCGCACAGCGTCCTCGACCCGGCGCGGGTGGCCGCGGCGTTCCAGAGCGACCGGCTCTTCCGGGACGGCGGCACGCCGGTGAACGCCTTCGCCGAATTCTCGGGCTTCTTCGAGTGTGCGAATGGCTGGTTGCGAACGCACGCCAATTATCCGCACCATCGAGCGAAGCTGTTAAGGGTGCTGGACCTGCCCGATACCGCGGACCGGGCCGCGGTCGCCGCGCGCATCGCCGCGCTGCCCGCCGATGTTATCGAGGAGCGCGCCGCGGAATTGGGGGCCATCGTGGCCGGGGTGCGCACCGAAGGCGAATGGGCCGCCACCGCGCAGGGGCGTGCGGCCGCCGCGGGCCCGCTGGTCGCCACGCACCGGCGGGATGATCTTGTCATGATCCAATCCCATTCTGCGGCAACGCAAATGCATCCACTGCTCGGTGTCCGGGTACTCGATCTGACGCGCGTCATCGCAGGTCCGGTCGCCACGCGCGCCCTGGCGCTGCTCGGTGCGGACGTGCTGCGGGTGGATCCGCCGTGGCTGCCCGAGATCGAGTGGCAGTTTCTGGACACCTGCCAGGGAAAGCGTTCCGCACTGGTCGATTTGCGCACCCACCGGTCCGAATTACAGGAATTGCTGAGCAATGCGGACGTATTGATTACAGGTTACCGACCGGGCGCTTTGAAACGAGCCGGGTTGGACGCGAGTAGAATTCGCCCCGGAATTCTGCACGGCCGAGTTTCGGCGTGGGGCGAAGCCGGTCCGTGGGGTGACCGCCGCGGTTTCGACAGTATTGTGCAAGCCGCGTCCGGAATATCACTTATCGAAGGCGCACAGCGCAATTCCGGCGCCGGACACCCACCCGGGGCCCTGCCCGCGCAGGCCCTGGATCACGCGAGCGGGTACCTGCTGGCCGCCGGGATCCTGGACGCGCTGACCGCCCGCCGGTGCGATGGACACGGCCGTGACGTGCGAGTTGCCCTGGCCCGGACGGGTTCCTGGCTGCTGTCGGCACCCGGCCGCACACCCGATCACCCACCCGCCGACCCGCCCTCGGCGGCCTACACCAGCACCCACCACGGCATAACCACCGCGACGCCGGCGCTGCGCGAGTATCCGGACCATCCGTGGCCTGCTTCGCAATATGGCACACACACCCCGACCTGGACAGTCCGACCGGCCGGTTTTCAGTAGCCGAAACAGTGTTCGGCACAGCTGCACGCACACCCGCAAACACATCGGCGAATCATGCGAATTCCCTTCGGACACCGGCTATTTCTCCCGTTAATAAATGAGATGCTGAAACCGACATCGTGATTGTCGGCTCCCTGCCGGCAAGCGAATGGAGGACGTCATCGTGGACACACCGGCCCCCCTGTTGACTGCTGCGGCGGACACATACCCCACCGGAAAGGTGGGGCGCCGCGAGTGGACGGGATTGGCGGTGCTCGCCCTCGCGTGTCTGGTGTATTCGATGGACCTCACGGTCCTGCACCTGGCCGTGCCCCAGATCAGCGCCGAGCTCAGACCGACGAGCTCCCAATTACTCTGGATAATCGACGTTTACGGCTTTCTGGTCGCGGGCCTGCTGCTGACCATGGGCACCATCGGCGATCGGATCGGCCGCAGACGACTACTCATGGCCGGGGCGGCGGCCTTCGCCGCGGTGTCGATCATCGCCGCGTTCGCCCCCTCGGCCCCGGTCCTGATCGCCTGCCGCGCCCTGCTCGGCGTCGCGGGCGCCACCCTCGCGCCGTCCACACTCTCGTTGATATTCACCATGTTTCGCGACCCCGCGCAGCGCTCGGTCGCCGTCGGGGTCTGGGTGGGAGCGTTCTCCGTCGGCGGTTCCATCGGCCCGCTCGCGGGCGGGATCATGCTCGAGCACTTCTGGTGGGGAGCGGTGTTCCTGCTCGCCGTGCCGGTCATGGTGCTGCTGCTGATCCTGGCCCCGCGGGTCCTGCCCGAGTACCGCGATCCGCACGCCGGGCGGCTGGACCTGCTCAGCGCCGCCCTGTGCACGAGCGCGATCCTGCTGGTGGTGTTCGGCATGAAGAAGCTCGCCCAGGACGGCCCGGTGCCGTCGGCGGTCGGCGCGATGGCCGCCGGACTGCTCGTGGGCGGGATCTTCGTGCGGCGGCAGCTGACCTCGGCCGAACCCATGCTCGATCTGCGCCTGTTCCGGCACAGCAGCTTTCGCACGGCACTGACGATCAACATGGTCGCGATCTTCGCGGCCTTCGGGTACTTCCTGTTCGTCGGCCAGTATTTCCAGCTGGTGCTGGGCATGTCGCCGTTGCAGGCCGGAATCGCTACCATCCCGGCGGGTTTGGGGTTCATGATCGGCTCGCAGCTGGGACCGCGACTGAGCCGGGTGGTCCGGCCCGCCCACATGATCGGCGGCGGCATGGCCATGGCGGCGACCGGTCTGCTGCTGCTGACCAGGATCGGCCTGGAGGGCGGGGTGACGATCACGGTGATCGCCTCGCTACTGGTCTCGTTCGGACTCGCACCGGTCTTCGGCATCACCACCGAGCTGACCGTGGGTACCGCGCCGCCCGAACAGTCCGGCGCCGCTTCGGGGCTGGCCGAGACCGGGGCCGAATTCGGCGGCGCGCTCGGCATTTCCATGCTCGGCAGTCTCAGCATCGCGATCTATCGCGGGCAGCTGAACGACACCCTGCCCTACGGCCTGCGCGATGACGACGCGCGCGCGGCGCGCGACACCCTCGGCGCCGCGATGGAGGTCGCGAACGCGCTGCCGGGCAAGCTGGGGTCGGCGGTGGCCGAGGCCGCGAAACAGGCGTTCCTGACCGGGATGCACCTGACCTCGGCGATCGCCGCGGGCGCGGCGCTGGTGCTGGCGGTCATGGCGATGATCCGGCTGCGCCACATCGAGGCGGGTGAGCTCGCGGGCGAGCCGCACGCACCGATCTCGCCCGCCGCACAGCACGCGATCCCACCCGCCGCACAGCACGCGGTGCCGGCCACCCCGCAGGACCTGGTCTCAACTCCCGCGCAGGGCGCCGATGGCGGTCACGAGGTCGTCACCGTCGAAAAGGTCCCCGCCGGGCGCGATGAGTGACTGCAGGGACATTCCCTGGAACAGCAGGAAATACAGCTTCGCCACGGCGGCCGCCTGACCCACCGACAGCTCCGGATGGGTCTCGCGCAGCAGCTCGGCCATCTCACCGAGCGCGCGGTTGGTCGCCTCGTTCATGAACGACTGCGATTCGGGATTGCGGGCAATGCGCAGCCCGTTCTCGAGGCTCAGTAGCAGCGACTGCTGATTGCCGCGCAGGATGCCGAGGAAGCCGTCCCACGTGCCGGCCACGGACTCCCCCGCGCTCGCGCCCTGACCCGCGCGCTTGATGACCGCGTCCATCTCGTCGCCGATGGCCGCGCCGACGCCCTCGGTCAGCGCCTCGGTGACGAGCTGGTCCTTGGATCCGAAGTGATAGCCGATGGCGGCCAGGCTGACACCGGCGGCCTTGGCGATGTCACGTGCGGTCACCTTGGCCAGGCCGTGGTCGAGGATGGCCTGCCGCGCACCCGATAGAAGGTCTTCCCGGTTTCCCATAGTCGCAGGTTACCAGCGTCTTAGACATTTGTTCTAGACAGTCGTGCCAGACTCTGTTAGACATATGTCTTAGACAAACGTTCTACAGCACAGGGAGTCACCATGAACGCCATCTCCACCCCCCGCGTCCTCGTCGCCGGCGGCGGCATCGCCGGCAATGCCGTTGCGCTGCAACTGCTTCGCACCGGCATCGCGGTCACCGTGGTCGAGCGCGCCACCGCTCCCCGCCCGGGCGGCCAGGCGGTCGACCTGCGCGGGCCCAGCCGGGAGGTTGCCGAGCGCATGGGCCTGACCGAGGGGATTCGCAAGCATCTGCTGCACGAGAAGGGCATGGTCGTGGTCGACCACGATGGCAACGAGAAGTACCGGATGCCGATGGACATGTTCGACGGCAAGGGCCCGGTCGCGGACATCGAGATCAGCCGCGGCGACCTGAACCAGGTGCTGCTCACCGAATTGGCCGGCGCCCCGGGCGAACTCGACTACCGCTACGGCGAATGGATCGAGGCGCTGGACCAGGACGCCGACGGGGTGGAGGTCACCTTCGCCTCCGGTGCGGTCGAACGCTACGAGCTGGTCGTCGGCGCGGACGGCGTGCACTCCAAGACCCGCGCGCTGGCCTTCGGCCCCGAGGAGCGTTTCACCACCTACCTGGGCGGCTACATGTCCTTCTACACGATCGCCACTCCCCCGCAGGCCGAACCGGATTGGATGATCACCCACGTGGTGCCGCGCGCCTCGGTCGGTGTGCGGCCCGACGCCGACCCGGCCACCTCCAAGGCCATCGTCACCCTGCGCACCGACGCCGATCCGGCGCTGCGGCGCGATGTTCCGGCCCAGCAGCGACTGTTGCGCGAGATGCTCGCCGAGGCGGGCTGGCTGGCCCCGGACATTCTGGCGCAGCTGCCGGACGCGACCGACTTCTACTTCGACGAGCTGGTTCGCGTGGACATGCCGACGCTGTCCGCGGGACGGGTGACGCTGCTGGGTGATTCGGGCTTCTGCGGTTCGCCCATGACCGGTATGGGCACGGCCATGGCCGTGGTGGGCGCCTACATCCTGGCCGGCGAGCTCGCCGCAACCCCGGGTGATGTCCCGGGCGCGCTCGCCCGCTACGAGGCCGCGATCACGCCGTTCCTGGACAAGGCCAAGGAGATTCCGGGCGGCGGCATCCAGATGATGGTGCCCAAGACCAAGCTGGGACTGGCCGCCGCACAGCAGGTCGGCAAACTGCTCACCACCAAGGTGATGAAGCCGGTGATGATGAAGATGCTCGAGACCACCGACGACTACACCCTGCCGAGCTACTGACCGGCGACGGCTAGGCTCGCCTGGTGCGGCAGAAGATCATCATGGACGTCGACACCGGTATCGACGACTCACTGGCCCTGCTCTATCTGCTGGCCTCCCCGGAGGCCGAGATCATCGGCATCGCCGCCACCGCGGGCAACGTACCGGCGAAACAGGTGGCGGCGAACAACCTGGCGTGGCTCGAGGTGTGCCGCGCCCCGGAGATCGAGGTGGCGCTCGGGGCGGCCGAACCGCTGGCGATCCCGTTGCGCACCACCGAGGACACCCACGGGCCGCAGGGCATCGGGTACGCCGAACTCCCGGTGTCGACGCGGTCGGTGTCCGAGCGCGACGCCGCGCGGCTGTGGGTCGAACTGGTCCGGGCCCATCCCGGCGAGATCGTGGGACTCTGCACCGGCCCGCTCACCAATCTCGCACTGGCCCTGCGGATCGAACCCGACCTGCCACGACTGCTGCGCCGGCTGGTGATCATGGGCGGGGCGTTCAACCACCCGGGCAACACCACCCCGACCAACGAGTGGAACGTGCACGTGGATCCCGAAGCGGCCAAGGAGGTCTTCGACGCCTTCTCCGCCGCGCCCGCGGATCGGCGGCCGCTGGTGTGCGCGCTGGACATCACCGAGACGATCGAGATGAAGCCCGAACACCTTGTGCTGCTTGCCGAACGGGCGCACAGCGTGCCGGTGGAACTGGTGTCCGAGGCGGACGGGCCGGACGTGCGTTCGGCGGCGAGCAATCCCATCGTGCGGTACTGCGTCGACGCGGTGCGCTTCTACTTCGACTTCCACCGCCTGTACGACCAGGGGTACCTGGCGCACATGCACGATCCCTTCGCCGCCGCGGTCGCGCTCGACCCGGACCTGGCTCGCACCCGGCCCGCCACGGTGGACGTCGAGCTGGCCGGGACGATCACCCGGGCGACCACCGTCGCGGACTGGGCGGGGATGTGGGGCCGGGAACCCAACGCGGACATCGTGATCGGCACCGATCCCGCGCTGTTCTTCGAACGGCTCATCGGGCACGTGGGCGACTTCGCCCGCGCGGTATACCCGGAAGGCGCGCGATGACCGGCGATCTCGAGTACGTGACCGGATTCCGCGAACGACTGGGGCTGGACGCGCTGATCGACATCCACACCCATTTCATGCCCGAACGGGTGCTGGACAAGGTGTGGGGCTACTTCGATTCGGCCGGACCGCTGGTCGGTCGGCAGTGGCCTATCACCTATCGCACCGATGAGCAGGAGCGGCTGCGCACGCTACGCGGGTTCGGGGTCCGGGCGTTCACCTCGCTGGTGTATCCGCACAAGCCCGACATGGCGGGCTGGCTCAACGCGTGGGCGGCCGATTTCGCGGCCCGTACCCCCGACTGCCTGCACACCGCGACCTTCTACCCCGAGCCCGGGGCGCCCGCGTACGTGGCCGAGGCGCTCGCGGCCGGGGCGCGAATCTTCAAGGTGCACATCCAGGTCGGCTCCTTCCATCCCGGTGATCCGTTGCTCACCGAGGTCTGGGGGCTCATCCAGGACGCCGGGGTGCCGGTGCTGATCCATTGCGGCTCCGGTCCGGCCGCCGGGCGATTCACCGGTCCGGAGCCGATCGCCGAACTGCTGCGGCGCTTTCCGCGACTGCGCCTGATCATCGCGCACATGGGCGCGCCCGAATACACCGAGTTCCTCGACATCGCCAAGGCGCACGACGGGGTGCTGCTCGACACCACCATGAACTTCACCGATTTCTTCGAGTCACAGGATCCGTTCCCGGTCGCCGAACGCGGCCGCCTGCGGTTCTTCGGTGATCGCATCCTGTTCGGCAGCGACTTCCCCAACATCCCGTACGCGTACGGGCACGCGCTGTACGCGCTCGAGCGCCTGGATCTGGGCGACGACTGGCTGCGGCAGGTCTGCCACGACAACGCCGCACGGATATTCGGTATCGAATAAGGGACTTTGGGCCATCCCCAGCTGCGCTCGCGCGCGCTAGGTTGAGCAGAGCACCTCCTAGGGATGGGACGGCCATGATCAATGTCTTCCTCGTCGACGACCACGAGATCGTGCGTCGCGGGCTGATCGATCTGCTCGAGGGTGATCCCGAGCTGAAGGTGGTCGGGGAGGCCGGGGACGTGGCGCAGGCCCTGGCCCGCATCCCGGCGCTGCGCCCGGATGTCGCGGTGCTCGACGTGCGCCTGCCCGACGGCAACGGCATCGAGCTGTGCCGGGAACTGCTCGACAAACTCGATGATCTGCGCTGTCTGATCCTGACCTCGTTCACCGACGAGCAGGCCATGATGGACGCGATCCTGGCCGGGGCCAGCGGGTACGTGGTCAAGGACATCAAGGGCATGGAACTGGCCCGGGCCATCAAGGAGGTCGGGGCGGGGCGGTCGCTGCTGGACAATCGCGCGGCCGCGGCCCTCATGGAACGCCTGCGGCGCAGCACCGAACCCGACGGGCCCCTGGCCGGATTGACCGACCAGGAGCGCCGTCTGCTGGATCTGCTCGGCGACGGTCTGACCAATCGTCAGATCGCCGAGCGCATGTTCCTGGCCGAGAAGACCGTCAAGAACTACGTCTCACGGCTGCTGGCCAAGCTCGGCATGGAACGCCGCACCCAGGCCGCCGTGCTCGCGTCGAAACTGCGCACCGCGCGGACCGAGTGAGCGCCGCGCCTACTTGCGCAGCGACATCGGCGGCAAGATGCCCCATTTGCTCATGTACATGAACATGATGCTCATCACTCGGGTCATGTCACACCCTGGCACAGCCGCCCACCCCCTCGAATATCACTCACCCGCAGCGCTTTTCGCGCCCGGGAGCGACATCATCGCACGCCCGGCGGAGTCCGTCACAATGAACCTGACCAACTGACCGGTCTACTCCGGAACTCCTCCGCCGGACACACTGTCGGCGCGGAAGGCCGCGAGCGCGGTGGGCAGGGTCGGGTACAGCCGCTCGGGTCCGATGCGGTCGGTCAGACCCGAGGCGTCCAGGGCCTCCCGCAAGTCGCGCTTCACCCGGGCCATGGCGAAAACCACGCCGCGGGACGCTAATTCGGCGCGCAGCTGATCGACCGCGTCCAGGGCGGTCAGGTCGACCTCCACATTGGCCTCGGCGTTGAGTACGAACCAGCGGACCGGAGCGGACGGTGTCGCCGAGTGCTCGACCGCCGCCAGGGCGCGCCGGCGGAAGTTCTCGGCGTTGGCGAAGCACAGCGGCGCGTCGTAGCGGTAGACGACAAGGCCCGGAACGGGTTCCGCGTCGGAGTAGTCGTCGAGGTCGTGCATCCCCGCCAGGCCCGGGACGAAGCCGAGGATCGCGTCGTGGCCGCGCGCGACGCGGCGCAGCAGGTCGAGGATCGACAGGGCGATCGCGATCAGCACGCCGTTGAGCACGCCGAGCACCAGGACCGCGGCGGTGGTGCTCACCGCGAGCAGCAGTTCGCTGCGCCGAAAACGAGCGATACGCCGGAATTCGGGGACATCTATCAGGCGCAGCGCGGCGTAGACGACCAGCGCGCCCAGGGCCGCGGTCGGGAAGGCCGCCAGGATGTCGCGCGCGCCGAACAGCACGACCACCACGGTGAGCAGGGTGACCAGCGAATAGAGCTGCGTCCGGGCGCCCGCAGCGTCGGCGATGGTGGTCCGGCTGCCGCTGCAACTGACCGGAAAGCCCTGCGACAGACCGGCCGCCAGATTGGTCGCGCCGAGCGCGCCCAGTTCGCGGTTGGCGTCGATCCGTTCCCCGTGCCGGGCCGCGAAAGCGCGTGCGGTCAGCGCGTTGTCGGAGAATCCGACCAGTGCGATGCCGAGCGCGGGCAGCAGCAATACCGCCAGATCGGCGAGCGGCACCGATGGAATACCCGGGATCGGCAGCCCCGCCGGAACCGACCCGATGACCTCGATTCCGTTGTCGCGTAACGAGAACACGGCCACCACCGCGGTCGCGAGCAGCACAACCAGCAGCGGCCCCGGCACTTTCGGCAGCCAGTGCGACAGCGCCAGCAGCGCGGCGAGCACGCAGGTCGCGAAGATCGTGGTGGGCCAGTGCAGGTCGCCGAGGTTGGACACGAACGAGACCACCTGGGCGGGAATGGTTTCCCCATCGACCGGCACCTCGGTGACCCGGCCGAGCTGACCCGCGATCATGATTCCGGCGGTGCCCGCGAGGTATCCCACCAGCACCGGCTTGGACAGCAGTTCGGCCAGCACGCCGAGCCGGGCGAACGCCCCGAGGACACAGATGACGCCGACCAGCAGAGCCAACACGGCGGCCAGCGCCGCGTAGCGGCCGGGATCCCCGGCGGCCAGCGGGGCCAGGGCCACCGCGGTCATCAGGGCGGTGGTGGACTCGGGTCCTACGGACAGACGGCGGGACGTGCCCAGCAGCACGTAGACGGTGAGCGGGCCGAGAACGGCCCAGAGCCCGGCGACCGCGGGTAGCCCGGCGAGGGTCGCGTAGGCCATGACCTGCGGTACGAGGTAGGCCGCGACGGTGACACCGGCAAGGATGTCCGAGCGCAGCCAAGCCGGCCGGTAGCCGCGGAACTGCGCGAGCCCGGGTAGCAGGCGAACCAGACCATCGCTCATGGGAAACCGACATTACCGCCGCCGGGGCGCCCTCGCCTCGCGGTCGAGCGTGCCCGGCGCTCATCGCGTCGGCGGATGCCCGCGATGACCATGACAAGGTGGTGCAGGGGGCGGAAAGCGCCGACCCGGCCGCCGGGCCGACTACCACTACGACCCCCACGCGCAGCGCTTCGCAGGTCTCCCGGCGCACGCGCCTTACGGATCGCATGGCCGGGGCACTCCGGGCGAAAAGCCGTGACCCCGCCGCAGTCCCGGAGTCGGACCGCCGCGCTCAGATTCCCGCGTGCGCGGCTTCCTGAGCTGCCTGTCCCTCGGCCACGTCGGCCGGGGTGAAGCGCATGAACAGGACCGCGACGCCCGCCAGCAGGGCGATGACGGCGCAGCTCACGAACGCGACGCCGTACCCGCTCGCGAGCGCCTCGGATTGCAGCGCGGTCAGCGGAGCGGCCGGGTCGGTGGTGCCGCCCTCGGCCTGGATCCGCGAGGTGACCAGTGCGCCGACCGCGACCAGTCCGAGCGCGCCGCCGAGGTTCGGCACCACCTGCGCCAGTGCGGTGAGCGGGCCGATCTCCGACTCGCCGACGCCGGCGATGACCGACAGGGTCAGGGGAATGGTGGCGAAGCCGAACCCGAAACCGATGACGAGCACCGGGACCGCGATGGCCGGGAAGTAGGCGGGCTGTTGTCCGACGATGCGGGCGGCGTACAGGCAGCCGAGGAGAATGATCATCCCGCCGGTGACGACCAGCCAGCGCGGCTGCACCCGCAGGGCCAGGCGCGCGGACACCGTCGCGGCGAGCGCCAGGCCGACGGCGAAGGGAATCACGGCCATTCCGGCCTGCAGCGGCGAATAGCTCAGCACCCCTTGCAGATACAGGGAGATGAACACCGCCAGGCACATCATGATCGCACCGGCGAAGGCCATGGCGGTCAGCGCGGCGACGCGGCTGGGATTGCGGAACAGCGCGAAGGGCAGCAGCGGGTTGGCCGCCCGCCGTTCCACGACGACGAAGGCGATCAGGGCCGCCACCGCCACCGCGGCGGGGGCGAGCACCGCCGGACGGGTCCAGCCGCCGGGGCCCGCGTTGATGGCGTACACGGCCAGGGTGACCCCGACCGTGCCCAGCACGGCACCACTGACGTCGAGAGCCGTACGCGCGCCTCGAGATTCGCTGAGCCAGCGGATCGCGCCGAGCGTCACCAGCACGCCGACCGGAACGTTGATCAGGAAGATGAGGCGCCAGGACAGCTCGGTGAGCACGCCGCCGGCGACGAGTCCGATGACCGAGCCGATGCCGGTCACCGCGGCGTAAAACGCGAATGCTTGACTGCGTGCCTTACCCGGCGCGTACGTGGTGGCGACCAGGGCCATCGCGGTGGGCGCGGCGATGGCCGCTGCCACGCCCTGCAGCGCCCGCCCGGCGATGAGTACCGCCGGATCCCAGGCGATTCCGCACAGCAGCGAGGCCAGGGTGAAGAACGCGACACCCGCGGTGAAGACCCGTTTGCGCCCGAAGGTGTCGCCGAGCCGTCCGCCCAGCAGCATCAGACCGCCGAAGGCCAGGACGTAGGCGGTGATGATCCAATTCCCGTCCGCCTCGGACAGTTTCAGCGCCGACCGCACCTGCGGCAGGGCCAGCGCGACCACCGTGCCGTCCAGGACCACGAGCAGTTGCAGCCCACCGAGCACGAAAATGGGCGGGCCCCAGACCCGTTCGCGCCCGGTGCCGGTCGATACCGACGGGGCGTCCGACGGGGCCTTGCCTTCGGAAACGATCACAGTCGCCGACCCTAACGGGTGTGGCGACCGCGAACATCGTTCCCGGGTAGTACTGCGAGCGCAGTACTCCTTGCGTGCGCTGCCCCGACCCGGCGGCCGCGCCTCGATCCGGTCCCGGCCGGTACCGCGACGCGGTAGGCATCAGCAGTGCGGGCCACTGCCCCGGCCCGGCGACACCGCGACGCGATCAGCTCCGGGCGGTACCACGATGCGTCAGCCCTGCAGGCCCATGCCCTGCGCCAGCAGCGGCCACGACTCGTGCAGTGCCTGTTCCCAATACGGCCAGTAGTGCGTGCCGACCGGGTTGAACTGGTAGGTCGCCGGGATGCCGAGGGAGTCGAGCTTGTTCTTCAGATTGACCGTGCAGCCGTTGACCGCGGCCTCGATGATCACCCCGAGGGCGAGGCTGCCCGCGCCGTCCGAGCCCTCCGCGCTGTTGAGGTACCACTGCACGTCCTCGATCAGCGGGATGCCGCTGCCGGAGGAGATGTACAGCAGGGTGCCGCGCAGCTTCTCGGCGTGAATGACGGGATCGTTCTCCGCCCAGCGCGGGTCGTTGTCCGGCCCGTACATGTTGACGGTGTCGCCGCCGCCGCGACCGACCGAGAGCTTGACGTACTGCTGCCCGACGGGATCCGCGATCTGCGCGCAGCCGCTGTACGCCGCGACGGACTTCCACAGGCCGGGCTTGGCCTCGGCGAGCTGCAGGACCGAAGTGCCCGAGGTGGACAGGCCGGTGAGCGCGTTGAGACCGGTCGAGCCGAGCGCCTTGTCCAGCAGCGGGGGCAGTTCCTCGGTGAAGAAGGTCTTCCATTTGTTGGTGCCGAGCCGGGGGTCGGGCCGCTGCCAGTCGGTGTAGTAGCTGGCGAAGCCGCCGATGGGCTGGATGACGTTGACCGGCTTGTCGGCCAGCCAGTCGATGGCGTCGGTCTGGGCCTTCCAATTCGCGGTGCCCTCACCGCCGTCCAGGCCGTTGAGCATGTACAGGTTCGGCGCGGGCACCGACTCGTCGGCGGGCCGCTGCACGTCGACGGTGATGTCATTGTCCATCGCCGCCGAGTAGACCTTCAAATGCCAGGTGCGCCCGTCCTTGACCAGCGAGGTGATCTCCGAGGCCTTCTCCGGCGCGGCCGATCCGGTGCCGCTGAGCAGCGCCCCGGACAGCGCGACGCTGAGAGCGGCCACGGTGCTTCGCCGAGCGATGGTGCCTAGCGCGGTCAGTTTCATCGAACAGTTCGTCCCGTCCACGGGCCTGGTCGGCTCGTCGTCGCAAGTGGTGTCCCCGACGGACCGCGATCTTCGCCGCCCCCAACGCCCACTACGTCTGTTTCCGACACGGAATCGTTACCAAGAGGAACAAGTTCTCGCGCCCGATGCTGCCGGAGCAGGATTCGAACCTGCACCTTCCTGATTCAAAGTCAGGGGTCCTGCCGATTAGACGATCCGGCATCGGGGCCGGACCAGTCTCGCCCGCCGAGGGCGGGATCGGCCAGGGATTTTCCCGGTCAGCGCGCGATCAGGTACAGGACGATCGCGACCGCCAGCGCCGCCAGGGCCGCGATGTCGAGGTTCAGGACCCGGCGGGTTTTCGAGTTCAGGGTGCCGGTCGTGGTGGCGATCACGATGAAGCTCACCAGGCTGATCACCGCGGCGGTCAGGGCGGGGGCGCGGACGGACTCGGCGAACGCGGCGACGATCAGGCCCGCGCCGACCAGAGCGAGCAGGATCGCGCGGTGGCGGAGCAGGACCGCGAGATCGGGGCCGTCGACGGTGACGCCGTAGGCGGTCCGGGCCCGGTTCGCCGACAGCGCCACCGTGCCGGGGACCAGGTGCAGCAGGCCGACCAGGATCAGGAGCACCGCGGCGATCGATTCCAGCAGCATGGGACTTGCCTTTCCGCAGTTCGAGTAGTCGTGTAAGCATGGCGAGGGTGGACACCGACGTGCTTCCAGAATCCTGCTGTCCCGCGACGGGATCGACGCTGTGGCTCGGCACCGGGTACGCCGCGTATCTGGGCGCGTCGCTGCGACTGGACGCCCACTTCGGATCGGTGCAGTGCCTGGCGGTCGGGGTCGACGCGCCGTTCACGCTGTGGGCGAACGAGTTCGGGGAGCGGACCGTGCGCAGCGCGCTGATCCCGCCCCGGCGGACCCATAAGGTCGTCGCGCGGGGCGAGCGAATGCTGTTCTGCTACTTCGACCCGAGCTCACCGCGTGCCCGAAGTTGCACCGAACGAATGACCGCGCACGATGCGGGCATCGGCTACACCCACGCGGCCGAGTCGGCGTTGATCGACCTGGGCGGCACGACCGACCCGGATCCCCTTCGGCTCCTGGACCTCGCGTCCGGAGCGGCGCACGAGCCGATCGACCCGCGCATCGCCGATGCCATCGCCGCCGTGCGCGCGAATCCGGCCGTCACCGTCACCGCCGGTGAGCTGGCCGCGGCCGCCCACCTGTCGACTTCCCGCTTCCTGCACCTGTTCTCGGCCCAGGCCGGCACCAGCTTCCGCAGGTACCGCCTGTGGGCGCGGATGGTGAACGTCGGCACGCTGGTCTCGAAGGGCAGTGACTTCACTACGGCGGCAATCGAATCCGGTTTCGCCAGCCCGTCGCACTTCAGCGACGCGTTCCACACCATGTGCGGGCTCACGGCGAGCGCACTGCTCGGCAGCGGGACCCGGATCGTTGTTCTCGACAGCTGAGCTCCGGGCCTACCGAAGGACCGCCGTCGCCCGTGACAACGCCGGATAGCCTGGCACCGGAGCGTTTCACCCAGCGGAAGGACGAGCGAGACGAACAGACCGGACGTACCACCGGCACACCGATCGGACCCGGCGGCGACACTCGCCTCCGCACCGGATCCGTCGCTCGAGGGCTTCGGCACCACAGGTTCTGCTGCGACGACCGGCGTTCCGGCTACGCCGCACTCCGCTGCCATGGAGCCGGCCACGATCACGGACCCCGACCACGCGGCACCGCCGCCCGAGGTGGATCCACTCCTCGATCTCCTGAGCGAACGAGCCCGCGCGTCAGCGGTTTTCGGCGAACCGGTGACCGCCGAGGGGATCACCGTCGTCCCCGTCGCCCACGTTCAGCTCGGCCTCGGCGGAGCCGCCGGCACCGTGGGCGGCGGCGTTCAGGCCCGGCCGCTGGGCTACATCGAGATCCGCGACGGACAGGCCCGCTTCCGCCGCATTCACCGGTGGGAGCACCTGGCGGCCCCGGTCGCCGCACTTGCGGTCGGCGCGGCCGTCCCACGCCTGTTCGAGTTCGTCAGAGGGCTGCGCTCGCGCCGCTGACGATGACCGACTACCTCAGCTTCCCGCTCCGAGGGCCGTACCGCGCTCCAGCTGACTCGGTTCCGCGACTCACGTCGACACTCATCGGCCGCGGCAAAGGTGCCGGGGGGTGCAACCGACATCACCGTCGCGCCGATACACGTCGCCGCATACAAGCTCGGCTGCATCCCGCGATCGGCGGCCGACGCGAACATAGGCCCCGCTACAGCCCACACAGACGCAACGGCCCCCGCAGCCATCACCGTCGTAGGCATGACGTGGCCCGTACCGGTTCCGCTGGGAATGGCTGCGCGGCTGCGAGTCACCTGCCCGACCGGCGGTCCTGCGCTACCGGGCAGAGTCGTTCGGTAGGAGAGCGGTTGCGGGCCAGGTGTATTCGAACTCCGGGGTCGAGAAGCCCTGGGGCCACGCGGTGACGCGATGGGCGGTGCGGACGCCGCCGTGGCGTTCATAGAAGGCGATGGCGGGCGTATTCGCCTCCAGCACTTCGAGGTACATCGCGCGGCCGGGATAGTTCTCGGCGGTCCAGCGCATCGCGTGACGCAGCAGACGGGTGCCGGTCCCCCGGCGTTTGCCGGTGGCCCGGACGTGCAGATTGTCGAGCAGGACCCGGTCCGCGGGCTCGGGAGTCAGGTAGACGAAGCCCTCGAGCCCGGACTCGTCCTCGATCAGGAACAGGCTCGCGCCGAATGCCGGAGCGCTCAGGCGCGACCGCCAGATGCCCAGGCGCTCCTCGTACAGATCCCCGTCCAGGTACGCGGCGGGGAGCATGCCCGCGTACGCGGTGCGCCAGCTGTGGGTGTGCAGCGTGGCGACCGCTTCCGCGTCGTCGAGAACACCGGGGCGGATGATCGTCAGCCCCCGTCGAAGGTGCGCAACAGTTCCTCGGCGGCCAGGGCCGGGGTGAGTGAACCGGCGCGGACCTGGGATTCGATCTGCGCGCGAATGGATTTGACCGCCGGATTGTCCGAGAGGCGGCGGAGCAGGCTGTCGTGGACCATGTTCCAGGTCCAGTCGATCTGCTGGCGGCGGCGCTTCTCGTCGAACTCGCCGGCGTCGGTCAGCACCCGGCGATGTTCCAGGACGGTGTCCCAGAACTTGTCCAGGCCGACGCCTTCGAGCCCGCTCATGGTGAGCACCGGTGGGTGCCACAGGGATTGGCGGGGATGGATCAGGCGCATGGCCCCGGCCAGTTCCCGGGCCGCGGCCTTGGCCTCGAGCTCGTGCTTGCCGTCGGCCTTGTTGACCGCGACCAGATCGGCCAGCTCGAGGACGCCCTTCTTGATGCCCTGGAGCTGATCGCCGGTGCGGGCGAGGGTCAGGAAGCAGAACACGTCGACCATGTTGGCGACCGTGACCTCGGATTGGCCGACGCCGACGGTCTCCACCAGGATCACGTCGTAGCCCGCGGCCTCGAGCAGCACGATCGTCTCGCGCGTCGCCTTGGCCACGCCGCCGAGCGTGCCCGCTGTCGGCGACGGCCGGATGAACGCGTCCCGTTCCAGGGACAGCCGCGCCATCCGGGTCTTGTCACCGAGGATCGAGCCGCCGGTGCGGGTGGAGGACGGGTCCACCGCCAGCACCGCGACCTTGTGTCCCTGCCCGAGCAGCTTCATGCCCAGCGCGTCGATGAAGGTCGACTTACCGACGCCCGGAACACCGGTGATGCCGACCCGATTCGAGATCGTGGCGTCGGAATCGGGGGTCACCCGCAGCAGCAACTGCTGTGCCAGCTCGCGGTGATCGCCGCGGCTCGATTCGACCAGGGTGATGGCCCGGGCGAGCCCGGCCCGCTCCCCCGCCCGCACCGAAGCCGCCAGCTGGTCGACGTCGATGACCCGTTTGGTTCCCCGGGCCGCGGGTGCGGGACCGTTGGCGGTCAGGGACACACCCGAGGTGGTGCCGAGCCGAGGGGGCAGTGCGCCACCCTCGGTTCCGCGTGCGGCGTCGCTCATTCGCTCGCGCCGCTGCCGATCTCGTGGCCCAGGGCGTCGGCCAGCTTCTTGATCAGATCGATGGCGGCGTCGGCGATGACGGTGCCCGGCGCGAAGATCGAGGCCGCGCCCGCCTGGTACAGCTCGTCGAAGTCGCCGGGCGGGATGACGCCGCCGACCACGACCATGATGTCGGGCCGCCCGACATCGGCCAGCGCCTGCTTGAGAGCGGGCACCAGCGTGAGGTGACCGGCCGCGAGCGAGGAGACACCGACGATGTGCACGTCGTTGTCCGCCGCCTGCTGGGCCACCTCTTCGGGGGTCTGGAACAGCGGGCCCACGTCGACGTCCATGCCGAGGTCGGCGAAGGCGGTCGCGATGACCTTCTGGCCGCGGTCGTGCCCGTCCTGGCCCATCTTGCAGACCAGGATGCGGGGACGGCGGCCTTCGGCCTCGGCGAATTCCTCGACGAGGGAGATCGCGTTGCTGATGTTGGTCACCTTGCCCGCTTCCTCACGGTAAACGCCGGAGAGCGTACGGATTTCGGCCTGATGGCGACCGTACACCTTCTCCAGCGCGTCGGAGATCTCACCGACGGTGGCCTTGGCGCGGGCGGCGTTGATGGCCAGGGCCATCAGGTTGTTCTCCATGCCGCCCTCGGACGAGGCCGCCGCGCGGGTCAGTTCGGCGAGCGCCCGTTCGCATTCGGCGGAATCGCGCTCGGCGCGCAGGCGCACCAGCTTCTCGTTCTGCTCCACGCGCACGCGCGAGTTCTCGACCTTGAGGACCTCGATGGCCTGGTCTTCCTCGGCCTGGTACTTGTTGACGCCGATCACGGCCTGCTGGCCGGTGTCGATGCGCGCCTGGGTGCGGGCGGCGGCCTCTTCGATGCGCAGCTTCGGAATGCCCTCCGAAATCGCCTGTGCCATACCGCCGTGCGCCTCCACCTCGGCGATGTGGGCGCGGGCCCGCTCGGCGAGCTGGTGGGTCAGCCACTCCACGTAGTAGGAGCCGCCCCACGGGTCGATCGGACGCGTGGTGTTGGACTCCTGCTGGATGAGCAGCTGGGTGTTGCGGGCGATGCGGGCGGAGAAGTCGGTCGGTAGCGCCAGCGCCTCGTCGAGGGCGTTGGTGTGCAGCGACTGGGTGTGACCCTGGGTGGCGGCCATGGCCTCCACGCAGGTGCGCGGGACGTTGTTGAACACGTCCTGCGCGGTCAGCGACCAGCCCGAGGTCTGCGAATGCGTGCGCAGAGACAGCGATTTCGCGCTCTTGGGCTCGAACTTGGCGACCAGTTCGCTCCAGAGCAGGCGGCCCGCACGGAGTTTGGCGACCTCCATGAAGAAGTTCATGCCGATGGCCCAGAAGAACGACAGGCGCGGCGCGAACTTGTCGACCTCCATGCCCGCGGCCACACCGGCGCGGATGTACTCCACGCCGTCGGCGAGGGTGTACGCCAGCTCCAGGTCGGCGGTGGCTCCCGCTTCCTGAATGTGGTAGCCGGAGATGGAGATCGAGTTGAACTTCGGCATCTTCGCGGAGGTGAAGGCGAAGATGTCGGAGATGATCCGCATCGAGGGCTTGGGCGGGTAGATGTAGGTGTTGCGGACCATGAACTCTTTCAGAATGTCGTTCTGAATGGTTCCGGCCAGCTGCTCGGGCTTGACGCCCTGCTCCTCGGCGGCCACGACGTAGAGCGCCAGGATCGGCAGCACCGCGCCGTTCATGGTCATCGACACCGAGACCTGGTCCAGCGGAATCTGATCGAACAGCTCGCGCATATCCAGGATGGAGTCGATGGCGACACCGGCCATGCCGACGTCACCGGTGACGCGCGGGTGATCGGAGTCGTAGCCGCGGTGCGTGGCCAGGTCGAAGGCGACCGACAGGCCCTTCTGACCGGACTGCAGGTTGCGGCGGTAGAAGGCGTTCGAGTCCGCGGCGGTGGAGAACCCGGCGTACTGGCGAATCGTCCACGGCTGGTTCACGTACATGGTCGGGTACGGGCCGCGCAGGAACGGGTCCAGACCGGGGACGCTGTCCAGGGGGTAGCCCTCGGCGACGATGGCGTCACGGTCGGCCTTGGTGAAGACCGGCGGGACATCGATGCCCTCGGGCGTGGCCCAGGTGAGCTGTTCGGGCGCATAGTGATTCGCGGCGGCGGCCTCGGCGACGAACGCCTCGACCTGCTCGGCCGCGACCGGGGCGGTCTCGGCGCCGGCGTCGGCCAGCGGAACCTCGGCGAAGTTGCCGATCAGATGCTTGATATCGCTCATCGTTACGCTCCCAGCGTTTCCAGCAGGCCGGACAGGGTCGTCACCGCGTCCATCCGTGCCGTCAGGAATCCGTCCGGCCGTTGCGGGCCGGTCACATCGGCGACCGCCTTCTCCGGTCCGGCCAGCAGCACCGTGGTGACGCCCGCGGCGCGCAGCGCCTCGACGGCCGCGGCCGCGTCAGTGCCGTAGCGGGTGTCCGAACCACACAGCACCGCGACGGTCGCGCCGGATTCGGTTGCCGCCGCGCCGATTCCGTCCTGCGCCAGCGCGCCGGGGTTGATCGGCTCGATGCCGCCAGAGGCCAGCACGTTGGCGGAGAAGGTGACACGCACATTGTGCTCGGCCACCGGGCCCAGCGGCACCAGCAGGGCCTTGGGGCGCGCGCCGTTGGCGAGCAGGTAGGCGTCCGAGCGGTTGCGCAGGGCCTCGAAGGCCGCGCCGTAGCGGGCGATCGGGCTCTGGATGCGGGCCGCCTCCGAGAGCGGCTCCTCCCCCAGGTTCGGGAACTCGTTCACGCCGGTGACGGCGGTCTTGCGGTGTGCGACATCGGAATCGCGCTTGGCGCGGGTGGCCTCGATGCGCTCGGCGAGCACGCCGGACTGCAGCGCGGCCAGGTAGCCGCCCGCGGCCTCGAGCTCCTGCATGAACTCCCACGCCGTGGCGGCGAGTTCGGCGGTGAGCGACTCCACGAACCAGGAACCGGCGCCCGGGTCCTGCACGTGGCCCAGGTGCGACTCCTCGAGCAGCAGCAGCTGGGTGTTGCGCGCCATGCGCTCGGAGAACGCGGGCGAGACGCCGAGTTCGCCCGCGGGCAGGGCGGAGTCGAACGGGCGCACGGTGACGATGTCCGCGCCGCCGACACCCGCGCCGAAGGCGGCCAGGGTGGTGCGCAGCATGTTCACCCACGGGTCGCGCTGGGTCATCATCGCGTCGGAGGTGACCGCGTGCTGCGGGGCGTTGCCGAATTCCGGTGCGCCGCAGACCTGGGCCACGCGGGCCCAGAGACGGCGGGCGGCACGGAATTTCGCGATCGACTCGAACTGGTCGTCGGTCGCCGCGAAGCGGAACTCCAACTGGCCCAGCGCGTCCGCGATATCGGCGCCGGCCTCGGTGAGCGCGCGCAGGTACTCGAGACCGGCGGCCACGGCCGCGCCGAGTTCCTGGGCGTCGGAGGCGCCGGCGTTGTGGAAGGCCTCGCCGGACACCGTGATGGCGCGCACCGTCTCGGGGCGGGCCACGGCCTGCTGGGCCAGCGCGATGGCGCCGTCCAGGTCGATGGCGGAGGTGCCCGCGAACAGGCTGGTAAGCGGGGTCGCGCCGAGGGCGACCTGAATTCCCTTGCGGTCCTGGACGTTATAGCCGTCCAAGACCGAGAAGACCTGCGCCGCGGCCTCGAGCCCGGCGGGACCGGCGTCGATGCTCAGCGGGGCGAGCTCGAACAGCAGGCCGGACAGCGCGGCAGGCAGGTCGGCGACCGGGACACCGCGCTCGGCCACACCCAGCCAGATCGCACTTACGCCGTTTTCCAGCGCGTGCAGGATCTGCTGATTCACAATGGCGGCGTCGGAGCCTTCGAAGCGCTGGCTGACGAACCAGCCGCGATGCACGTCGCGGGTGGCGTCGCCACCGCGCACGTACGGGAAGGCACCCGGCAGCGGCTGCTCGGGCAGCTCGTCACGACGGGTGTAGAGGGGGTTGACGGTGAGGCCGTCGTAGGTCTTGACCGCGAGCAGCGTCTCCGGCTCGTCCGGAAGCTCAGAGGCCTCCACCCGGCGGGCCTTGGCGAGCACTCCGGCGACGCCTTTGCGCCAGGCGGCGTACCCGGGCACCGGATCGGTGTCCGGGTCTGAAGCAATCGGCATAGCTGCTGTTCCTTCTCCCACTCACTGACCGAATGACCGATTTGGGCCGCGTTCATACAGCTCAGCGGTTGTTTCGGTTAACGAGCATTCCTCGTCTTCATCCTGATGCTAGCGGCAGCCTGGGCAATACCGTCCACAGAGTCTCGCTACCAGCCGGTAACCTGGCGCGGTGCCAACAACTCCGCGGACCCTTCTCGGACGCCTCCGCGAACCCAAGACACTGGCCTTGCTCGCCGGTCTCGCCGTGCTGTTCGCCGCCGCGACGCTGATGCCGCATCCCGCGCCGCAACAGATCCGGACCTGGGCCGATTCGGTCGGCCCGCTGCTACCGCTGGTGTTCTTCGCCGTGCACGCGCTGCTGTGCGTGGCTCCCATCCCCCGCACTATCTTCACCCTCAGCGCGGGCATGCTCTTCGGCCCGGTCCTCGGGCTCACGCTGGCCGTCACCGCGACGACGGTCAGCGCTGTGCTGGCCCTGCTCCTGGTTCGCGCGCTCGACCGGGATCGAGTCCGGGCCCGGCTGACGCACCCGATGGTCCGATCCGTCGACGCCCGCCTGGCGCACCGGGGCTGGCTGGCCATCGGCTCGCTGCGGCTGATCGCGATGGCGCCGTTCTCGGTGGTCAACTACTGCGCGGCGCTGTCGTCGATTCGGATGACGCCGTACCTCGCCGCCACGTTCGTCGGGATCCTGCCCGGCACGATCGGCACCGTTCTGCTCGGTGACGCGCTGACCTCCGAGACCTCGCCCGGCCAGTTGATCCTGACCGCGGCCTGTCTCGGCCTCGGGCTGGTGGGGCTGGTGGTCGACGCGCGGATGGGGACGCCCGAACCGGCCGCGCCGGCAAACGAACCGGCGCGGGCGGTCTGACGCCGGTCGAGCGGCGTCAGTTATCGAACCCGGCGCCGGCGGTCTGACGCTGGTCGAGCGGCGTCGGTCGGCGGGGCCAGCAGCAGGGGTTTCGGGACCGTGCCGCCGGTGGGTCCGGTGACCTTCCCGAGCCGGGCGCCGACGCCTTCAACGGTCGAGGAGGTCGGAGAAGTCCTCGGTGTAGCCGATCAGGAGGGTGCGGCGGGTTGCGAGCAGCTCGGCGAGAGCCTGCCAGCAGGTCGAGTCGGGGGTGCCGAACAGGTGGATGAGGTCGGCCAGGAGTGCGGGGTTGTCGTCGAGCGGGGCCGGGCGGTCGAAGCCGAGAAGGGCCGCGCCGGTTCCGAAGTGGCGGTAGCCGTGGCGGGCCAGGCGGCGCACGATGGCGTGGTTCTCGAACGTGTCGCGGTCACCGGCGAAGTAGCCGTTCGGAATTCCGGCGAGCGCCAGGTCGTCGCGATCGACCGGCACGCGCTGGACCAGAACGACATCGTCGATCATGTCGCCGGAGCGGGCGTTGATGTCGACGAGCGCCGCGACGTCGAGCTCGGTCACGTGCGGGCCGGGGGCCAGCGCTTCCCAGTCCACGCGGAATCGTGTGTCGTCCAATACTTTCGCGATGTGGACGGACCTCGCGTCGTCGACCCTGTGCGCGGCGGCGACATCGTTCTCGTCGTACTCGTCGTCCGCGATGGTGAACCGGTCGTCCAGGGACGCGTGCATGCTCGTGTACCCGCACTGATGCCTGTCGTCCAGGGTGCACAGCAGCCGGGCCGGGGCGTGCCGGGCGCGCAGTTCGTCCATCGCGTCCAGGACGCCGGACAGCGACTCGACCTCGTCGAAACGCGCGACCGTGTTGGTGTTCAGCCGTTCCCGGGTTACGGGGGCGAGGGTGTCGTAGGTCGTGATCCGCATGCCGCGCATTCTGCCTGCGCCGGTGATGACCGAATCATCGGTCGGTGGCGGCCAGCTTCACACCGAAGGCGACGACGACCGTGCCGGTGATGGCATCGAGGTTGCGGCGCACCGATTCTCGGGTGAGCCAGCTTCTCGCGAGGGTCGCGGCGGCGATGATGGCGGTGAACCAGAGCATGCCCTCGACGTTGTGCAGGAGGGCGAGCAGACAGCCCATCAGGAGCGGGGATACGCCCTCGGGGAGGAACTGGGGCAGCATCGCCACGTAGAAGACACCGACCTTCGGGTTGAGGAGGTTGGTCCCGAGGCCGCGCGCCCATGCCGCGAAGATGCCTCTAGGCATGTCCCCGATATCGCTCGCGACCATTGGCGGGCGGCGCAGGCCCGCGCGAATCATGGTGAGGCCCATCCACATCAGGTACAGCGCGCCCGCGATCCGCAGCGCGGTGTACGCCACCTCCGAGGCGGTCAGGAGCACCGAGACGCCGGCCGCCGCGGCCGCGCCCCACACCAGGGTGCCGGATCCGATCCCGAGCGCCGTGGCGAAGGCGTGGCGGCGGCCGTTCGTGACTGCGGCGCGAAGGACCAGTGCGGTATCCAGGCCGGGGACGATGGTCAGCAGCCCGGCTACTAGGGCGAAAGACAGCATGGCCTCGAACATGCGCCGAGCATAGGCTGTGCGGCTGATTCGATGGCACGGATATGACGGCGAATTGACCGAATTGCGTTGTATCCCAATAGAATTGGGCTATTCATTCTCGCTATCAAGGCGTAGAATAGAGGCATGGATTCGAGAGAGGTACCCACCATCGCGACCAGTGCCAAAGCACTCGCCGCCGCGGTGGAAAACCTGCTCGAATTACCGATGTACTCGTTGGGCAAGGACGAGGTCATCGACGTCATGCAGGAACTCGAGACCAGCTTCCGCAAACTCGAAGCCGTCAAGCAGCGGTTCGCACTCGAGTGCGGAGCACGGGACTTGGGCCCTCGGGCGGGCGTGAAGAGCCTGATCCTGTTCCTGCAACAAACACTGCGACTGTCCTACGCCGAGGCCGCTGCCCGCGTTCGCAACGCTGATCTGTTGTCGACGGTGTCGGCGGGTTCGAGCACCCGGCCGCCGAAATTGCCGCTCGTAGCTAAAGCGCAACGGGCCGGGGAGATCTCCGCCGATCATGTGAAGGCGATCCACGATGCGCTGACGCGGATCCCCGACGCCGCCGGTCCGGAAGTGAAGGATCATGCCGAAGAGCATCTGACCTCTTATGCCCGCGAGGGTGATCCGAAGGGTGTGACCAAGCTCGGCGTGCATATCCTGGCCCACGTCGATCCCGATGGGCGGTTGACCGAGGACCGGGACCGGCAGCGAGTCCGGAGCGTCAAGATCGGGCATCAGGGCATCGACGGCATGTACCCGATCTCCGGTTTCCTGACCCCGCAGTTGGGTGCGGTGATGATCCCGATGTTCGAGAAATTCGGACGCCCCGGCATGTGCAACCCCGATGATCCCGAAAGCCCCTGGACCACCGCCGAACTCGGACTCGACACGGAACTTGACGACGGCGATGACACCGACGACGCCGATGCAAACGACCCGGCGTTAACCCCGGCTGAGCGTGCCCGCGCCGCCCTTCGCGCGAAGCTGCGTGCCGCCGCCAAGCGCGATCACCGCAACGCCGAGCAGCGCAACCACGATGCCCTGCTGGTGTTCTTCCGCCCGGACATGGGCCCCACGCGACTGGGATCGCATCGCGGACTTCCGGTCTCGACGATCATCACCATGAGCATCGAAGACCTCGAGAAGCGCGCCGGGGTCGCGACCACCGCGACCGGTGGCACGATGTCGATCACCCAAGCACTCCAAGTCGCCAGGAATTCGACTCCATATCTGGTGGTGCTCGACCGCAACGGCCGCCCACTGCACCTGTCCCGCGGTCAGCGCCTCGCCAACCCGGCCCAGCGGTTGGCGCTCACCGCCACCGAACGCGGATGCACCCGCCCCGGATGCGACGCGCCAGCGAGCCGCTCCGCCGTACACCACATCCGCGAATGGGCCGATGGCGGCGAAACCGACATCGAGAACCTGACCCTGGCCTGCGATGCCTGCCACGCACAGATCAACACCGGCCCGAACGGCTGGGAAACCGTTGTCATGGGCGAGGATTCGGAGAATCCAGGCAAAACCGGATGGATTCCTCCACCACACATCGACCGAGCTCGTAGACCACGTGTGAACTTCCGTCATCATCCCCAGTTTCCGGGTATCCCCGCGCGATGGCGCTGTTAGCCACCCCAGCCCTGGGTATCGAGTCTCACCGCCGCTTTCGACTCTGCCTCTTCGGCTTTCCCATGCCGAAGGGGCTCCTCGCGCGCCCACGCATATGGCGCGCTCTTCTCACCCGTGCGGCTGGTGCGTCCACACGTATCAGTGTTCACGCCCGTGGCCGACGTAGCCCGACCCCACACCCACACTCCGGCTCCCAGCGGGGTTCGGGAGAGCAGGCAAAACAGACGCGGCAGTGCTGGTCACTTCGCCTGCCGTACCCGACTTATGGCTCCCCGGCTGGGAGCGCGTTCGTCCTTCCAGCCGGGTCGACTGGCCGTGGGAACCTTCTCGAGACCTACAGACAAAGGCTCGTCATCAACACAATGGGGCTATGTCTTGGGCGGTGATTGCCGTGCCCGGTCCAGGGATCGGAACTCGGCCACGCATCCACGGGCTTCGATCCCGCCTATCGGCCCGGAAGGGCTGGAACCGCCGCCGGGGCACCCAACCTGGCCCGGCTGGTACTCCGTTATCCAGGCGTCCTTTCCCAACCAGGCACCCAACCGCAGCCGAGGCACCCAACGTGCCCCCGCCGGTCTCCGTTATCCAGGCGTCTTCCCCCGGTAGGGCACCCAACCGCCGTCGAGTCTCCCGACGTCCCCCCGCTGGTACTCCGTTGTCCTGGCTTCTCTCCCCTGGTAGCGCGCCCACCGCCGCCGAGGCACCCAACCCAACCCGGCCGGTACTCCGTTATCCCGGCATCTTTCCCCCGGCAAGGCACCCAACCGCCGCTGAAGCTCCCAACAAGTCTCCGCCGGTACTCCGTTTTCTCGGCGGCTTCCCTGCGGCAGGGCTCCCAACCACAGCTGAGGCCCCCGACGAGTCTTCGCGGTACTCCCGTTGTCCGGGCCTATCTTCCGGTGGCAGCGCTCCCACCTGCGACCGAGGCACCCGAGTCTTTCGTCGCTACTCCATCATCCAGACATCTCTCCCCGGCAGAGCGCCCAACCGCCGCCTCGCTCAGCGCAGTGCGGTATCCAGGCTGCGGAGCAGCTCGCCGATCCGGCCACCGCTCGGCGGTGACGGCGGGTAGCGACGCAGGACCGAGAGGACAGTCGGGGTTGCCAGGGCGGCGGCGGTGGCGAGGTACTCATCTGCGGCATCCGACGTGAGTTCGAAGGCGCGGGCGGCGTGGGCGGCGGCGCCGAGGATGTGTTTGACCTGGGTGGGGTTCGGGAGGGGGTGGAGGTAGGCGGCGCCTGCGGCGTGGGCGGCCGCGCGGGCGGCGTCGCTGGCGGATTGGTGGCCCGCGTCGCGCGCTTCCTGGGCGGCCTTGTGGGCGGCCCAGGATGTGTCGCGCAGGATTTTGCCGCGTTTGGCGCCGGCGGCGAATTCCGCGGCCGCGGCGAGGGCGGCTGGGGGGCGATCGTCATCGGGAAAGGTCTGCTCGAACAGCGGCAGTGCGGGGGTCGCGCAGGCGGCCGCGAAGGCGGTGACCTCGCGTAGTTCGGGGAGGGTCAGGTCAAAGGTCAGGGAGTCCGCCATGGGAATATCCTCCTATATCGCTCCCTACCAACCAGAAATATTGCGCAGGAGTGGTATTCACTCGAGTCCGACGGCTTTCGCGCTCGATTCGGCGCGGGCACTGCGCCAGCCGCGATAGCCGCGGTGGGCGGCGAATGCCCCGATGATCGCGACCACGCACCAGACCGCGATGGCCGTGTAGGCCAGCGGCGCCGAGAGATCGCCGATGGATGCCCCGAGTGCGGTATAGACGAAGGCGCGCGGTGCCGAGCCGATGAAAGCTCCGGCCGCCATCTGCCACAGCGGAATTCCGAGTGCGCCGAAGGCGTAGGAGGACAGGGCGTCGGGAGCACCGGGGATGAAGCGCTGGCCGACCACCGCCCACAGGCCGCGCCGTTCGATATGCCCGTCCAGGCGGTCCGCTCGTTCGGCTCCGAGTAGTTCGCGGGCGCTCGCGCGCCCGGCGCGGCGGCCGAGGAATGCCGAGGTGACGGCCGTGCCCACCGTGGCACTCAGGGTGACGAAGGTTCCGACCAAGGGCCCGAAGAGGATTCCGCTGCCACCGGCCAGGATCGGGCCCGGCACCAGCAGTGCGCCGAGCAGGGCGGCCACCACCGCGTAGACGAAGGGCGCTGCCGGGCCCGTCGCATCGACCGCGTCGCGCACCGCTTCGACATCGATCACCCGCGCGATGGCCACAAGGTAGAACATGCCCAGCAGAAACGCCACGCACAGGCCCAGGCGTACGGCGGGCCGCCAGCGGCGGGCCGGAATGGGATCGTCGATGTCGGTCATGATGGGTGCCACCCTGCCGTATGCGGAATTCGGGTGCGAATCGGGTTGTCCACTCACCACGTCATTTGGCGTCGCCGTAGCACTCCACGATGGCGGTGGTGAAGGGAAATCGCACCGGTGTGGGCCCGAAGGCTATGCGCCCGGCGGCGGCCGCGGCGATCGTGATGGCTTCCGCCACCGCGGTCGCCTCCTCGGCGGGGCAGTGCACGATGACTTCGTCGTGCTGGAAGAACACCAGCTCCGCCTGCAGGCCTGCCTGGCTCAGGGCGTGCCGCAGGCCCGCGAGCACGAGGAGCATCCAGTCCGCGGCGCTGCCCTGCACCACGAAATTCCGGGTGAAACGTCCCCGGGCGCGCGCCTGGCTGCCGTATCGGCCGTTCTCCCCCACCGGATCCGCGTCGTCCGCGCTCGTCGCCGTGGGAGAGCTGGTGCGGCCGAACCAGGTTCGCACCAGTCGGCCCTGTTCGCCGGCGGTCGCGGCATCGTCCACGTAGGCCACCGCGGCCGGGTATCGGCGTCGCAGTTCGGCCATGTGGGTGAGCGCGTCTCCCGATGTCTGCCCGTAGATCGCACCCAGCATGGCGATCTTGGCCTGCGCCCGATCCCCGCCGAAGGCGCGTGCGGCCAGATCCGCGTACAGGTCTTCCCCGCGCCCGGCCACCTCCATGAGTCCGGCATCGCGCGAAATCGCCGCCAGCACACGCGGTTCCATCTGATCGGCGTCCGCGACCACCAGTGTCCAGCCCGGATCGGCGCGGATGGCGCGCCGCACCACCTTCGGAATCTGCAGTGCGCCACCGCCGTTGGTGGTCCAGCGGCCGGTCACGGTTCCGCCGGGCAGGTATTCGGGCCGGAAGCGCCCGTCTCGCACCCACTGATCGAGCCAGGACCAGCCGTGCGCGGTGTACAGCCGGTACAGCGATTTGTAGGCCAGCAGCGGTTCGACCGCGGGATGGTCGATTTCGCTCAGTTCCCATTTGCGGGTGGAGGTCAGCAGGATTCCCGCGCGATTGAACGCCCTGATGATGTCGGCGGGCAGATCGGGGCGCACGCGGACGCCCTGGCCGAAGGCTCGCGAGACCTCCTCGGCCAGTTCCGCCATGCGCCGCGGTTCCGAGTTGCCCGAAAGGCGTTCGCCCAGCATCTCTTCCAGGAGCTCGCGATGCACGTCGGCTCGCCAGGGAATGCCCGCGCGGGACATTTCGGCGGCGACGAGCATGCCCGCCGATTCGGCGGCCAGCAACAGTCGCATGCGGTCCGGGAATTCGGCGCGGGCGGTGCGGGCGACCTGGCCGGCGTACACCTCCAGCAGGGCGGTGAATTCGTCCGTTCCCGAAGGCAGTGGGGTCGGTCCGGATTCGAACAGCGAGGGCTGGGTATCGGCGGCTCGCACCGGCGCGTCGGCCGGCACCGGGAGATCGTGCAGTCGCGCCCAGGCCGCCGCCAGGGATCGGGCCTGCCCGGATTGCCCGTGCTCGTGGCCGATCAGCAGCGATTCCGCGGCCTCGACGTCGTAGCACCGGTCGACGCGGACGCCGGCCGCGAGCAGGTACCGGTAGATATCTGCGGTGGAGCGCCACACCCAGCGCGCCACCTCCGGACGGGACGACACCGCCGCCGCCAGTGATGGTTCCTCCAGGATGGGCCCGGCGGGCCGCCCGTCCGGGCCGAGTGGACACAGCCGCGCACCACCCTCGCTCGTTCGCGCCACTGCCCATCGCATGATCAGGAGTCTTTCAGCGGGCACCGACATCACCGGTGAACCCGGCATCGTGTCATCGGCCCGTGCGGCTCGAGGTTGCGAATCAGTAGCCATTCGGACAAAAGGTTGGCAAACACAACCGGCGTTGCCGCAGATCAGCGCGTCATTCGCGACGAAACGCGAGTGAACACGCAGGTGGACGGCTCCCGGTTCGGGTAGTTACCGTGGCACATCATGGTTGCCAACCCCCAGCCCCGACCCGCGTGAGCCGGTGAGTTCGGCCGGCATCCGCGCGGGACAGTACGGTCCCGCGGACTTCACCGCCTGGGTCCGGGCGGGAGGCTGGCGGGATCTGATCCGGCTCGCGGCGATATGCACGGCCACGTCCACGGCCGGGATCGCGATCATGATGCCCATCAGCACCGGCTGGTTCGACGCCGAACCACAGCAGGTCGATCTCATGATTCGCAGCGTGCCGCGCGCGATGGAGGCGGGTGCGATGGTGGCGGTGCTGGCCACGGCCGCGATCGTCAGCCTCAGCAGCAGCCGCATCGCCTGGCTCGCCACGACGGTGGCGATGCTCGGCATTCTCGCCAATCACGCGGGTCTGCCCTGGGTCGATATCGATTCGCTGACCACTTTCAATTTCATCGATTCGCTCTGGGCGGGGGTGATCATCGGCAGTCTGCTGCCGGTGGTGTGGAATCAGGCGGTCGCCGCGGGCGCGTACCTGTTCGGCTGTCTGGCCTCGAACATCATGGGTGATCTGGTGCAGTCCCCGGCCGTGACGGGTCCGGCCAACGAGTTCGAGGGCATGCTCGGGGGTGCGCCGCCGCTGTGGCTGATCGTGCTGTCGCTCGCGCTGATCGCGGGAACGGCCCTGGTGCGCGGGCACGTGACCCCGCTGCCAGGTCCGGTTCTCATCTCGCCCCTCGCGCCCATCTTCTCGGCGGTCGTGGCGGTGCTCTCGATAGCGATCGCCTCGCGCTGGCTCGCGGACAGCGGTCAGCGCTCGAGCGTCATCGTCATGGCGATCGCCCTGGTGCTGGTGGGCTCGATGATCTCGGCCCTGCTCCTGCCGGGTCGCGACGGCATCCTGGTGCTGCTCATGGTCGCCTTCTCCACCGCGGCGAGCGCGGTGGTGACCCTGCCACGCCCGTGGTGGGCCGATCCGCTGATCGTCGTGGCGACCGCCTCGGGCCTCATCGCGGGCTGGCGCCGCCCGCATCCCTACACGGCGGTCGCGGCGTCGGCCGCGCTGTCGGCGATGGCGGCGCTACTCGCCCTGACCGTGGGCGCGACCGTCCCCGGTGCGGTGTTCGGCGTGGTGGCCATCGGCCTCATCGGCGGCTACAGCCTGACCTCGGCGCTCCCGATTCGCCCGACCAGCGCGATCGTGGCGATTGCCGTGCTGTTCGTCCCCGCCGCCTCCGCGGGCCTGCGCGGCCGCTCCTTCGGCCGGGTCAGCTATTCCCCCCAGTGGTACCGCCTGTCCTCCCTCCCCACCGAACCCGCCCCCGGCTGGGCCGCGCTGGCGATAGCGATCGGCTGTGCGGCGGGCATCTATCTGTTGCGCCAGTGGCGCACCCCGACACCCCGCGGGTCCGACACCGAGTAGTCAGACATCGGTTGCCGTGGAACGACTCTCGTGGATTCGGTGCGCGTCGTCGATGGCCATGCGCCCGAAGGCGAGCACGTCCCGCCGCCGAGTCAGCAGGTTCCGGTAGTGCGAACGCGCGCCGGTCCGCAGGCGCAGCGCTTCCTCGATCACCCGATGCCACCGTTCGGGAAAGGTCCGCGCAGCGTAGTGCGCGGCACCGCTTTTGGAGGTGATGCCGCCGGTGGCGATGGTGTAGTGCAGACGTGAGATTCCGGTGACGGTCCACACCGTGCCGTAGTCGGTGAGCGATCCGAGTCCCGGGGCGCTCAACAGCCGGCCCGCGCGATGCAGGCTCGCCGCCCAGTAGTCGTCGAGATTGGCGTTCTGCCAGGCGGCCAGGGCGGCGGGGTCGGTCCACAGGTCGATGTCGCCGAGGGCCGGACCGCGCAGCACCACGCCGTGCTCGGCGAGGGTATGCCAGGTCACCGGGGAGTACTGTCCCGCATCCGAATTCGCCAGCAGTCGCCCTTCGAGACTGATCGGCCCACCCGGCGCGGCGTTTGGGCCCGCGGCGAGGTCCCGCCAGGTGAGGTAGAACCCGTCGAGGGTGGGCCGGGCTTGCCGCCGCAGCAGCCGCTCGTGGATGTCGGACAGCACCGCCACCGTGTCGGCGGCCGGGGGTTCGGCCGTGACGGCGACGAAGTCGATGTCGCTGATGTCGGGCCGGAAATCATCGAGGGCCACGGAGCCTTCGAGATACAGGCCCTCGACCAGACCCGGTAGTTCGGCATCAGCCAGGGCCAAGAACGCGTGGACGGAGTTCAGGACTTGCTCGGGAACCGGCATGGCATCGAGTCTGCCGCACACCGATATTCGGTGTCGTTCCGCGCGGCGAGCGTCGATACTCGGGGCATTCGAGAGAGAGGTTCGGTATGGGTGAGCGTAGTGACCTGTTGTTGGAGGGGGTTGTCGGGTCGTTCGCTTACGGGCTGAACACGCCGGAGAGCGACGTCGACTACCTCGGGGTGTATGTCGCGCCCACGGGGACGTTTCTGGGGTTGCATCCGCCGGCTCGGGACAAGGGCACGCGGCTGGGGCGGGACGGGGCGGACGCCACCTACCACGAGGTCGGTAAGGCGATGGGGTTGATCCTGGCCTGCAATCCGACGGTCACCGAGGTGCTGTGGCTGGACGAGTACATCGTGGCCACCGACTTCGGGACCGAGCTCGTGGGGCTGCGGTCGAATTTCCTTTCGGCGCAGCGGGTTCGGGACGCCTACTTCGGGTACGCGATGGCGCAGTTCCGCAGGATGCTGCACCGGCGCGAGACCGAGGGGCTCGGGGACAAGCGGCTGGCCAAGCACGCCCGGCACTGCCGGCGGCTGCTGTGGCAGGGGTACGAGCTGTACTCGACCGGTGTCCTGCCGGTCCGATTGCCGGATCCGGAACCGTATTTCGAGTTCGGGCGGCAGATGATGGACGAATCGGGGGAAGCCGCCGCCAAGGCGCTGCTGGCCGAATACGAGGAGAAGTTCGACGCCGCCACCCCGGCCCTGCCGCAGCGCCCGAACGAGGCGCCGCTGGAGGATTTCCTGCAGCGCCTGCGCCGCGCACATCTGGACGCCTGGCCGGCCTAGACCGACAGCGGACACCCGATCCGCGGCGCGGTCAGATTCCGCGCTGGAAGTGCCCGTTCCGCATGGCGTCCATGCGGTGCGGGGACATCGCGTCCATGAAGTAGACGAGTTTGCCCAGTAGCGGCCCGAGCCGGCGCGGGCGGTCGATGATGGCATCGCAGATGACCTGCGCCCCCTGCTCGGGGGTCAGGGCGAGCGCGTCCCGGTACAGCGGGTTGGGCGCGATCATGGGCGTGCGCACCAGCGGCATGTAGAGCGAGGTGAAGCGCACGTTCTCGGCGTGCGTTTCGACCTGCAGGTTCGAGGTGAGCGAGTCGAGCGCGGCCTTGGAGGCCACATACGCCGAGTAGCCCGCGCCGCCGAACAGGTTGGCCACCGACAGCACGCTGACGACCTGCCCGGAGCGCCGCGCGCGCATGCCCGGCAGCACCGCGAGCATGAGCCGCACGGGCGCGAAGTAGTTGATCCGCATGGTCCGCTCGTAGTCGTGGAAGCGGTCGTAGGACTCCTCGAGCGGGCGCCGGATGGACCGGCCGGCGTTGTTGACCAGGATGTCCACGCCGCCGTGATCGGCCAGCACCTGGGCGACCATGGCGTCGAGCGCCTCGAAATCGCTGAGATCGCACGGGTATACGGCCGCCTTGCCACCCTGGGACTCGATGAGCTCGGCCACCTCGCGCAGTTCGGCCTCGCGGCGCGCGACCAGTGCCACGGTCGCCCCCGCCGCGCCGATTCGAATGGCCGCGGCCCGTCCGATACCCGAGGACGCGCCGGTGATGAGCACCGTCCGGCCCGCCACTCGGTCGTCGAGGGTGTGCTTGCGGCGCAGCCGGTCCAGGTTCACCTGGGTGTCGAGACCGTTCTTGATCAGGGTGGCGAGCTCGCCCAATCCGTACATGGTATTCGATGCTAATTTATATAACTAGTGATGTAAATTGTCGGCCATGGACGCCGCCACCCTGCACCTGATCGCACGCCGCCTGCGTTCCATCGCCTTCACCGCGACCGGCGCGACCGGCAGGCGGCGCATTCCCCCGAGCGAGTACGCGGTGATCGAAGACGTTGCGCTGCACCCGCATTCCTCGATTCGCGAGATCACCGAGCGGACCGCGATCGCCCAGCCCCTGGTCTCACGCATCGTGGCGCGCTACCGCACCGACGGCCTGCTGCGCACCGCGCCCGATCCCGGTGACGGGCGGCGCGTGCTCGTCAGCGTCGATCCGGTCATCGTCACCGAGGTCTTCGAGACCCGCGGCCGGGCGCCGATCGACTCCGCCCTGGCGGCCGAACTGCCGAAACTCGCTCCGGCACAGCGCACACGGGCGGTGGAACTACTGGACGAGCTCGCGGGCCTGATCGGGGCGGCCGATCCCGAGCCGCGCGCCGAGTCCTGACGTACGCGGTTCACTCACCGCGCGGGTCGAGCGCCAGCCCCGAGATCAGCTGCTCGATCACCGCGCGAATGGCGGGGGTATCGGCCTCGATGTCGTCGGAGTTGGCCAGGCACTGCGCCGCCTCGTCCAGCGCGCCGACGATGATCAGGGCCAGCGGGCGCACCGGCTGCTCGCGCACGCGCCGCGCGGCCATGGCGCCGGCGAGCGCGTTCTCCACCAGGCCGATGGTGTGCCGCAACTCGATCTCGCGCCACAGCTTCCAGCCGAGCACCGCGGGCCCGTCGAGCAGTGCGATCCGGCGCACCTCCGGGGCGGTGGAGGCCTCGAGCCAGGCCAGGCAGCCCACGATGAGTCCGGCCAGCGGATCGGCCGCGCGCGCTCGCGCCACGGCGGAGCCGATGACCTGCACCAGACTTCGTTCGAGATCCTCGAACACCGCCTCGAAGAGTTCGCGCTTCTCGCTGAACTGGTGATAGAGCGCGCCCCGGCTCACACCCGCCGCGTCGGCGACCGCGATCGTGCTCACCGCGCCGTAGCCGTGCTGTCCGAACAGCTCCCGGGCAGCGCGGACCACGGCCTCGCGGGTGGCGGCCGAGCGTTCGGCTTGGGTGCGGCGGTCAGGGTTCATGGCGACGTCGAAGTCTAGGGCAAGCCCGAATCCGGTTTCGACGCAAGGCGGTTCGGCCCTTGACCGGCGCCACCCGCGTCCGGGAACATACAGTCATCCTGTTTGTATCTTAGAAGGACTCCTCTCATGTCCGATGCCACCAAGGATCTCTTCGAGCGCTACCACGCGTGCTGGGCCGATCACGACCCGGACCGCATCGCCGAAATGCACACTCCCGATTCGGTTTTCCACCTGCACTCCGGCAGCGAACCCGCCCGCGGGCGCGCGGAGATCCGGGCCTCGGCCGCGGGCACGTTCGCCCTGGTCCCCGATCTCACCTTCACCCAGGTCGATCTGCGCGTCGGCGAGGACTTCTGGGTCGTCCGGTGGAAGCTGAGCGGCACCTCGGTCACCGGGGCGGCGGTCGATGTCGACCTCGCGGACTTCGTTGTGGTCCGCGACGGCGCGGTGCTGGAGAAGCACTCGTACGTCGACGGCGTGGCCATGCAGGCCGCGCTCACGGCGCCCGCCGAGGTCTCCTGACGGCCATCGGGCGCTGAACGAACGGCGATCGGATCGAGGCGTACGCCGCCGGGACCTCCGGTCGCCGTTCCCGGGGCACGACCGGCCCCGCACGGGGATTGCGATCAGCGTGATTTCCACACTGTGGAAAGAGTGTTGATTCGCCCCGGACCGGTTCGCAGAGTGGATCGATGTTGTTGTCGTCCAGTGTGCGAAGGTCGTGAGGGTCGTGTCGGCCAGTAGTCGAGTTGTCGAGTGACTTCCTGCCCGCAGGAAGCGAAACCGGCCGAGGTGAGTTCCCTGCGGCCGCTGTTGTTCACCGTGTACGTGCCCGCCGCCGCGTACGGGGTCGGAATGGGGGCCGCGGCGCCGGTCATGACCTTGACCGCGCTGGATCTGGGCGCCTCCCCCGCCGTGGCGGGGTTGACCGTCGCGCTGGTCGGGCTCGGTCAGATCATCGGGGACATCCCGGCGGGGCAGGTGGTTTCCCGTCTCGGGGAACGGCTTTCGATCGTCGGGGCGAGCACCGCGGGGGTGCTCGGGGTACTGCTGTGCCTGCTCGCGCCGAGCGTGCCGGTGCTGTGCGCGGGGCTCATCGTGGTCGGACTCTCCAATGCCATCTGGGGCCTGGCGCGCATGAGCTACCTGTCCGAGGTCATTCCCTTCGACCGCCGGGCGCGCGCGATGTCGCTGTTCGGCGGGGCCATGCGGCTGGGGTTCTTCATCGGCCCGTTCCTCGGCGCGGCGGTGATCTTCGGGGTGGGCACCCGCGGCGGCTTCGTGGTGCAACTGCTGGCCATCGCCCTGGCGGGGTATCTGATGGCGCGCCTGCCCGATCCGGTATCGGCCGCGGGCCGCGACGCCGCGCAACCGCCGCTGTCCCTGCTGGGTATCGGGCGCGCGCACCGCACGCTGCTGCTCACCCTGGGCACCGGATCGCTGCTGATGGGCGCGGCGCGGGCCTCGCGCGAAGCGGTGCTGCCGCTGTGGGCCGATCATCTCGGCACCACCGCCGCCACCGCGAGCCTGATCTACGGCATCGGCGCGGGCCTGGATGTGCTGTGCGCCTATCCCGCCGGGCATTTGATGGACCGCTACGGCCGCCGTTTCATCGCCGTGCCGTCGCTGGTGATTCTGGGTCTGGGCTACTTCGCGGTGCCGTTCACCGATACCGCGTTCACCCTGACTCTGGCCGCGGTCATCATGGGCGTGGGCAACGGCATCGGCAACGGGGTGATCATGACCATCGGCGCGGACGTCGCCCCGGCGGCGACCCGGGCCGAATTCCTGGCGGCCTGGCGACTCACGCACGATTGCGGATTCTTCGTGGGGCCCTTGGCGATCAGTGGATTGGTGGCCGTCGCACCGCTGGCGGCGGCGGTGCTGTCGATCGGCGCGATATCGATTCTCGGCGCGGTGACGATGGGTCGCTATATCCCCGTGTACATTCCGTGGCCGCAGCGCGCGGGGCGATCTCCAGGCGAACAGTTCGGGGCAACCGCCCGAACGAGTTGACGTTCTTCGAATCTCCGCGATGCCAACCATCGACCGGCGGTCGCGAGTACTCGAATCTCTTTTCAACGCACCGCGATATAGGCGATGCGGCATTACCGAGGAAGGTTTCACTATGAAGGCCCGTAGAAGGTTCCTGGCGAGCGCGCTGGTCGCGGCGACGGTGTCGATGCTGGTGACCGCGTGCGGCGGCGGATCGGATATCCGCGAGGACGGCGGCGTGCCGGTGCTGCGCTACCAGGGCTGGGCCTCACAGGTCACCATCCCCGAATTGGCCGAGAATCTGGGCTTTTTCGACGGCAAGGTGAAGCTGGAATGGCAGGGCAACACCATCAGCGGGCCGCAGGACGTGCAGTCCGCCGCGACCGGCCAGGTCGATTTCGGCGGTGCGTTCGGCGGCGCGGTGGCCAAGCTCGCCCAGGCCGGCGCCGGGATCACCGCGGTGATCAACTACTACGGCTCGGACGAGAAGACCTTCACCGGTTTCTACGTCCCCGAGGACAGCCCCATTCGGACGCCGAACGACCTGCTGGGCAAGAAGATCGGCGTGAACACCCTCGGCGGGCAGGCCGAGGCGGACGTGCACACCGCGCTGAAGAAGAACGGGCTCAGCGAGGAGCAGATCCGCTCGGTGCAGCTGGTGGTGCTGCCGCCGCCGAACACCGAGGACGCGCTCCGGCGCGGGCAGATCGACGTCGCGGGGCTCAGCGGCCAGTTCCAGCAGCGCGCGCTCTCGAACGGCGGATTGCGTGCCGTGTTCACCGATTTCGAGCAGTTCGGCCCGTTCAACGGCGGGCAGTACGTGTTCCGCAACGACTTCCTCGCCAAGAATCCCGACGTCGTCGAGGCGTTCGTGGGCGGCATCGCCAAGGCGATCGAATGGCAGAAGACCACCCCGCGCGATCAGGTCATCGCGAAGTTCACGCAGATCATCAACGACCGCAAGCGATCCGGTGAGGACGCCTCCTCGGTGAAGTACTGGCAATCGGTGGGCGTGCCGTCGGCGAACGGCGTCATCACCGATATCGACTTCCAGCGCTGGGAGCCGTGGCTGCGCGACACCGGCGCGGTCACCGGCGAGCTGGATGTGCGCAAGCTCTACACGAACGAGTACAACCCGAACGCCCCGAAGTAGACCGTGCCGCACACTCGGGCCCCGCGAGCGTTCGCGGGGCCCGAGTTCATCTCAGGACGGCGTGCTCACCCGCATCAGCAGGCCCTCGGCGAAGGCGCGCGCGGCGGCCAGATCCGCCGTGTCGGGCCGGCCCTTGCGGATGCCGCCGACCAGCTTGAACGGCAGGTAGGTGTCGTGGGCCCGGCAGGAGAAGGTGTCCAGCACCTCGAACCCCCGGCCCTCGAGCTGCCGGATCAGCGGCCGTGAGAAGCGCTGCGGTCCGGCGTCGGCGAACCCGCTGGTGGCGAAGACGAACGCCCGGCCGGGGCGCTGCGGCAGCGCGTCGATGAATCCGCGCAGGTCGGCGTGGAACTTGCCGAGGAAGATCCCCGAGCCGAAGCCGACCAGGTCGTACCCGGCCAGTTCGGCGGGCTCGACCTGCCCGGGCGCGACCACCCGCGCGCCCAGGACCTCCCCGGCGATGTCGGCGACCCGCCGGGTGTTGCCGTGCGAGACCGACGTACAGACGATGATGGCCTTCATACGATTCCCCTCCAGTTGTCTCGAACTCACTTGCGGTACAGCGAGCTTCGGTAGCGAAGCTCCTCCCCCACCGTTCAGCAGTTCGGACCCGAGCACAACCTCGGCCGGGAAACGGCGATGACCCCGTACCGCGTCAGCGGGGTACGGGGTCATCGATGGTTCGGGTGCCGGGCCGAGCCCGGCGGACGCCTGCTTAGAGGTAGGCGCCGCAGTGCGGCCACGCGCCGACGCCCTGGCCGGCGAGCACGTTCTCCGCGACGCGGATCTGCTCCTCGCGGCTGGCGTTGGCGGCGTTACCCTGGCCACCGTAGGCGTTCCAGGTGCTCTGGGTGAACTGCAGGCCGCCGTAGAAGCCGTTGCCCGTGTTGGCGGCCCAGTTGCCGCTGCTCTCGCACTGTGCGACGGCGTCCCAGTTGCCCGAGGCGGCCGAGGCGGTCGCGGTGCCGACCGCGAACGGAACGGCGGCGAGGATGCCGGTGGCGGCGGTGGCAACGAGCATGCGGGTGCTGAACTTACGAGTCATAGGGGATTCCTGGCCTGCGCCCATCCGGCCCGCGCTCCGAGCTTGTGCTGCGGGTCCCCGTCCCCAGGGAAGTCGATGGCACTGCGAACCGCGGGACGGGGTTGCCGATGTTCGGCGGTTCGAGTTCGGGCTTGGCGTTGATCCGAGCCGAGAACGACGGTAACGGAACAATCACAACTAATCACGGGGCGATCACAGCCGGTTGACAAATTGGACTCGCGCTTACTCACGTCGTTTTCGCAGCACAATTCGGACGCGGTATTAATTACACGGCCGGTATTCACCCCCGAAATTGTGACCGAGACCACTGGAAAATCGTGACGCCGGTCGCGAATTCAAAATCTTTTCGGACGATCGGTCGCTTTATCGGGGTTGTCGCATACCCTTTCCGACCTGCTGGAATCCGGCTGCACGGAACCATTGCCCCCGGTCAGAAGCATGTAAATAGTGCTGGGGACACCGTTTCGGTCTCGCAGGAGGAACCATGAGCCCCGAGGAACCGCGCTCCGGCGCCCGCGCCGTCGACCGTGCCGTACAGGTCCTGAACTGCTTCGAGGGCGACGACCCCGAGCTCTCGCTGAGCGAACTGGCGGCGCTCGCGGATCTGCCCGTGAGCACCTCGCACCGGCTCGCCCAGGCGCTGGTGCGCGGCCGGCTGCTCGAACAGGACCCCACGACCGACCGCTACCGGGTCGGACAGGGCCTGGCCGCGCTGGCCCGGCCCGCGCTGGCCCGGCTCGGCCTGGAGTCGGCCGCGCCGCACCTGTACGCGCTGGCCGCGGGAATCCGCATCACCGTGAGCGTGAGCGTGATGGAGGACCGCGACGCCGTCACCGTCTTCCAGGCCCGCCCGCCCGTGCTCTTCTGCGCCAACCAGGTGCCCCGGGCCCGCCAGCCGCTGCGCGCGAGCGCGGTCGGGCACGCGCTGCTGGCCTACGCCCCCACCGGAACGGTCGCCGAACAGGAGCGCGCCGCCGAACAGGACGCCCGGCGGCGCGACCGCCGGCAGCCGACGCTGTTGCACTCGGACCTGGACCGGGTCCGGCGCACCGGGTTCGCCTCGCAGGTCCTGGACACCGCCGACCCGATCCGCGCCATCGCGGTGCCCATCGTCGGCTCGGATCGCCGCGTGCACGGGGCGCTGGCCGTGCAGGCGCGCTCGGCCCGCCTGGACGCCGAGCTGGTGCGCAGCATCGTGCCGGCAATGCGCATCGCCGCCGGGCGCATCGGGCCGCTTTTCCAAAATGGCGGCGACACAATGGATTCGGACGTGCAATTAGAATCACGCTGATTTCCACATCGTGAAATGGCGGTTGCTCCCCCACGGGCCCGCCCGCACGATGAGTGCCATTCGATCCGCCGATTCCGCACTCTCCCCTAGGGCTTGGAATGACTTCGCACACCCCGCTCACGCGCCGCCGGGCCGTGGATCTCATGCGCCTGGCGCCCGGTGCCTGTCGGCCCTGATCGCCCCGCCCGAAACAGCCCACGCGACAGCCGCATTCACCGAAAGAAACACCCATGTTCTCATCGCTCCGACCACCGCGCGTGCTGCGCGTCGTGGCCGCCGCGCTCACCGCGGCAGCCGTCCTCACGACGGTGACCGCCTGCGGCGGCTCCGAATCCGCCACCACCGCCGACGGCAAGACGGTGCTGCGGTACCAGGGCCAGACCGGCCAGGTGACGCCGTTCGAGCTGGCCGCGGACCTCGGCTACTTCAGCAGGATCAGCCTGCACTGGGAGGGCGACACCACCAGCGGACCGGCCAACATCCAGGCCGCGGCCACCAAGCAGATCGAATTCGGCAGCGCGTTCAACGGCGCGGTCATCAAGCTGGTCGCCGGCGGCGCGCCGGTCACCTCGGTGCTGAGTTCCTACGGGGCCGACGACAAGTCCTTCACCGGCTATTTCGTGAAGGACGACTCCGGAATTACCTCCGCGCGGGATCTGATCGGCAAGAAGGTCGGCGTCAATACCCTTGGCGCGCATCATGAATTCGTCACCCGCGAATGGCTGCACCGGCAGGGCCTGAGCGCGGCGGAGATCAAGCAGGTGCAGCTGGTGGTCCTGCCGCCGGCCAACACCGAGGAGGCGCTGCGCACCGGGCAGATCGACGCCGCGGCCCTCGGCTCGATCTTCCGGGACAACGCGCTCGAGCGCGGCGGCATCCACCCGCTGTACACCGACAAGGATCTGTTCGGCCAGTTCGACTACGGCACCTACGTTTTCCGCAAGGACTACGTCGAACAGCATTCGGCGGAGGTCGCCGACTTCGTGCAGGGCACCGCCCGCGCCACCCGCTGGCTGCAGCTCACCCCGCGCGATGAGGTGCTGAAGAAGTTCGAGGACATCATCGCCAAGCGCGGCCGCAACGAGAACGTCGCGCTGCTGAAGTACTGGCGCAGCTCGGGCATCCCGATTCCGGGCGCGGTGGTCGAGGAGCGCGAATTCCAGGTCTGGCTGGACTGGCTCGTGCGCAACGGCGAGCTGCCCGCGGACAAGTTCGCGGCCAAGGATCTTTTCACCAACGAGTTCAACCCGTACAGCAATGGCACCTACCCCGCCACCGGCGGGCCGAGCGGTGAGGCGGTGGCGGCGAAATGAGCACCGCGGTCAAGCTCGCACTGAGCGAGGTACGCAAGGAATTCGCGATTCGCGGGACCCGGGAGTCGTTCACGGCCCTCGAGGACATCAGCGTCGAGGTGCGGGACGGGGAGTTCCTGGTCCTGGTCGGTCCCAGCGGCTCGGGCAAATCCACCCTGCTCGATCTGCTCGGCGGGCTGAGCTCGCCCACCTCGGGACAGATCCTGCTGGACGGGTCCCCCATCACCGGGCCGGGCCTGGATCGCGGCATCGTCTTTCAGCAGTACGCGCTGCTGCCGTGGCGCACCGCCCGCACCAATATCGAATTCGGCTTGGAGGCCAAGGGAATTCGACGTAAAGAGCGGCGCGCCATCGCCGAGCACTACCTCGAGCTGGTCGGACTCGGCGGGTTCGGCGACCGGTACCCGCACGAGCTGTCCGGCGGTATGAAGCAGCGCGTGGCCATCGCGCGCAGCCTCGCCTTCGATCCGGAGGTGCTGCTGATGGACGAGCCGTTCGCGGCCCTGGACGCACAGACCCGCGAATCACTGCAGGACGAGTTGCTGCGGATCTGGCAGGCCACCGGCAAGACGATCCTGTTCATCACCCACGGCATCGACGAGGCCGTGTACCTGGGTCAGCGGGTGGCGGTGCTCACCTCGCGGCCCGGCCGGGTCAAGGCCATCGTCGACATCGACCTCGATCGCGCGGGCGACCCGGACGTGCGCTCGAGCGAACGCTTCCGGGAAGTCCGCCACCACATCTGGTCGCTCCTGCACGACGAGGTCGCGCGGGCACAGGATCTCGAGGCGGCCGCCATCGCGGGTGCCGATCGGAGGAACACCCATGTCTAGCGCGATCCAGATCGCCGAAACCCCGGTCCGTTTCGAGCCGGAGACGACGGCGCCACCGCGAACCCCGGCCCGTTCGACCGGGCGCGAGACCGCCACGCGCCTGGCGCGCGCCGCCGCGCACCTGCTGTGGCGGGTGTTCAAGCCCAGTGTCGTCATCGCGCTGTTCCTGGTGTTCTGGGAGGTCGCGCCCCGGGTCGGCATCGTCGACCCCGTATTCCTGCCGCCGTTCACGACCGTGGTCGACGCGGGTCAGGAGCTGATCCGCTCCGGGCAGATGGCCGAGCACGTGGGCGCGAGTCTGTCGCGGTCACTGGTCGGTTTCGCCATCGCGCTGTCCGCGGCGGTGCCGGTGGGTATCGCCATCGCCTGGTACCGGCCGGTCGCGGAGTTCCTGAGCCCGTTCCTCGAGCTCTTCCGCAACACCGCCGCGCTCGCGCTGCTGCCGGTCTTCGTGCTCATCCTGGGCATCGGCGAGACCTCCAAGGTCGCGCTGGTGGTGTACGCCAGCTTCTTCCCGATCCTGCTCAACACCATCAGCGGTGTGCGAACGGTCGATCCGCTGCTCATCAAATCCGCTGTCTCGCTGGGGTTCACACCGATTCCGCTGTTCGCGAAGGTGGTGCTGCCCGCCGCGGTGCCCGCCATCTTCACCGGTATCCGGATGGCGGCCTCGGCCTCGATCCTGGTGCTGATCGCCGCCGAAATGGTCGGGGCGCGAGCGGGTCTGGGCTACCTGATCACCTCGGCGCAGCAGAACTTCCAGATCCCGGCCATGTACGCCGGCATCGTCGCCATCTCGCTGGTGGGTCTGACCTTCAACGGGCTGATCGTGCTGCTCGAGCGCAGGCTCTCGCGCTGGCGCGTGCAGGCCGAGCACTGACCCCTCCCCCTCGACAACGCTTCCGAAGGAACACTCTTCATGTCACGCAAGCCCTTCCACATCAATGCCTTCCTCATGGGTGTGGGCCACCACGAAGCCGCCTGGCGGCACCCGCGCACCAGCGAGCACCAGGTGCTGGACGTCAAGCACTTCCAGGAACTGGGCCGCATCGCCGAACGCGGCCGGCTGGATTCGGTCTTCTTCGCCGACGGCCTGGCCGTGGGCCCGCGGATCAAGCGCAACACCCTCGCGGTCTTCGAGCCGGTCACCCTGCTGGCCGCCATCGCGAGCGCGACCGAGCACGTCGGGCTCATCGCCACCGCCTCGACCACCTACAACGAGCCGTTCAACCTGGCCCGCAAGTTCGCCTCGCTCGATCACATCAGCGCCGGGCGGGCCGGCTGGAACATCGTCACCTCCGGCAACGAGGAGGAGGCGTTCAACTTCGGCTACGACTCGATTCCCGAGCACGCCCGCCGCTACGAGCGCGCTCAGGAGTTCGTGGACGTGGCCATCCAGCTGTGGGACAGCTGGGAGGACGGCGCGATCGTGCTCGATCCCGAGGCCGGGGTGTTCGCCGACCCGGACAAGGTGCACACCATCGATTACCGCGGTGATCGATTCCAGGTGCGCGGGCCGCTGAACTCCCCGCGCAGCCCGCAGGGACGGCCGCTGCTGGTGCAGGCCGGATCGTCGGAGAGCGGTAAGGAATTCGCCGCCCGCTACGCCGAGGCCGTGTTCACCGCGCAGCGCACCATCGAGGAGGGGCAGGCGTTCTACCGCGATCTCAAGGCGCGCCTGACCAAGTACGGGCGTTCGGCCGACGAGCTCAAGGTGCTGCCCGGTCTGGTGCCGTTCATCGCGGACACCGAAGAGCAGGCCCGCGCGCTCGAGCAGGAGTTCACCGACCTCATCTCCCCCGACTACGCGCTGCGCCAGCTCTCCACGCTGCTGGGTGTGGATCTCACCGAACACGCGCTCGACGCACCGCTGCCGCCGCTGCCGGACGAGAGCGAGATCGAGGGCGGCAAGAGCCGGTTCACCCTGGTCAAAGAGCTCGCCGAGAAGGAGGAGCTGACCGTGCGCCAGCTCATCGGCAAGCTCGGCGGCGGGCGCGGGCACCGGACCCTGGCCGGCACGCCCGAGCAGATCGCGGACGACCTGCAGGCCTGGTTCGAGCAGGGTGCGGCGGACGGCTTCAACATCATGCCGCCGTACCTGCCGGGCGGGCTCGAGGACTTCGTGGACAAGGTGGTGCCGATCCTGCAGGAGCGCGGGCTCTTCCGCACCGAGTACACCGCCACCACGCTGCGCGGGCACTACGGGCTCGAGCCCGTGGACAGCCAGTTCGCCGCACGAACCGACATTCAGGCCACCGCCTAGCAGCACCGGGGGGCATGCGCACAACGCATGTCCCCCAATCTTTTTCGAGAACGAAGGGCACGATCATGACCACTGTCTCCGAACCCACCGTCACCGACACCGGCGCCACCGACACCGCCGGGACCTTCCGAGTGGTTCCCGTCGCCGGGCACATCGGCGCGGAGGTGACCGACATCGATCTGCGGACCGAGTTCACCGACGCGCAGATCGCCGAACTCACCGCGGCGCTGTACGAGTACAAGGTGCTGTTCTTCCGGGATCAGCGGATCGGGCACGCCGAGCAGATCGCGTTCTCGCGCCGGTTCGGCGCGGTCACCCCGTCCCATCCCTACGACGATGACGCGCCGACCGAGTACCCGGAGATCCTGGCCGTCGACAGCCGGCTGTACGAAAAGCGTTTCGGGGTGCGCAAGTTCAGCTACACCAACCACTGGCACACCGATGTGTCCCCGCTCATCAATCCGCCCGCGGCCTCGCTGCTGCGCGCGGAGATCGCGCCCGAGCGCGGCGGGGACACGCACTGGACGAATCTGGCCGCCGTCTACGCCGGACTGCCCGATTCGCTCAAGTCGCTGCTGGACGGGCTGCGTGCCGAACACCGGTTCGGCGGGAAGAACCCCGCCTGGGATTCCGAGAGCGACTACGCCAAGAAGGTGGCCGCGGCGCCGCTGGTGACCGAGCATCCGGTGGTCCGGGTGCACCCGGTGACCGGGGAGAAGATCCTCTTCGTCAATCCCGGCTTCACCACGCGCATCGTCGGGTTGAGCCCGCGCCAGAGCGACGCGCTGCTCGAACTGCTGTACGCGGAGCTGTCCGATACCGCGTACACGGTCCGATTCCGCTGGGAGCAAGGCAGTCTCGCGTTCTGGGACAACCGCGCGACCGCGCACCTGGCCCCCAGCGACCTGAATCACCTCGACGTCACCCGGGTGCTGTACCGCACCACCCTGGAGGGCGAGGTGCCGGTCGGCGTGGACGGTGAGCCGTCGCGCTCGATCAGCGGGGCGAAGTTCGTGGGGAACGCGGGTGCTCCGGAGCACGACGCGGCCTGAGGCGCGAGCCGAGAACGACGGTGGTCCCGGTACCGGAGTTGTCCGGTACCGGGATCGCGTGCGTTGGATCCCGGCGTCCTCACCGTCACCGTCCTCCCCGTCACGACGGGCCGGCCGATCGGTCAGCGCGAGCGACGCGGCGTCACAGGTCCGCGAAGAAACTCCGATGCCGCCCATCCGGAGGACGGCATCGGGGCGGGAGCTAGCGGCCGAGAGGGCGGTGCGGGGGCGGGGGCTGCTGCCAGCGCTCGTCGCCCTGTGGGGGCTCGGGGCGGTGGGGTGGCGGCTGGTGCTGGGGATCCTCCGGGCGGCGGAGGGGTTGTTGCGGGGGCGGGGCGTCGTGGCGTTGCGGGAGGGCCTCGGGATCCGGGAAGCCGGGGTGGTCGGCGCGGGGGCGGGACGTCGAGGGCAGGGCCGTGGGGTCGGCCGGGGTGCGGGCGTCGGCTTCGGCGGCGCGCACCGCGCGTTCGGCGGCCGGGTCGGTGGCGGTGTCGAACCAGTCGGCCACCTCGTCGGAATCGTCCTCGGGGCGTTCGGATCCCGCGTCGTCGGGGGTGGGCTGGTAGCGGAAGGTGCCGTCCTCGCCCTGGGTGCCGAAGTTGCGGGCGAAGCCTTCGAGGGCCTTGCCGAAATCGCTGGGGACGAGCCACACCTTGTTGGCATCGCCCTTGGCCACCAGCGGCAGGGTCTGCATGTACTGGTAGGCCAGCAGCTCGGGGGTCGGTTTGCCGCTCTTGATGGCGGCGAACACCTTCTCGATGGCCTTGGCCTGGCCCTGGGCCTGCAGGTAGGCGGCGGCGCGCTCACCCTGGGCGCGCAGGATGCGCGACTGCCGCTCACCCTCGGCCGAGAGGATCGAGGCCTGCTTGGAACCCTCGGCGGACAGGATCTGCGCCTGTTTCTGACCTTCGGCGGTCTTGATGGACGCCTCGCGCTGGCCCTCGGCGGTGAGGATGATGGCGCGCTTCTCGCGATCCGCCTTCATCTGCTTCTCCATCGATTCCTGGATCGACGGCGGCGGATCGATGGCCTTGAGCTCCACGCGCGAGACGCGCAGACCCCAGCGGCCGGTGGCCTCGTCGAGCACGCCGCGCAGCTGACTGTTGATCTGGTCGCGCGAGGTGAGGGTCTCCTCCAGCGTCATACCGCCGACGACGTTGCGCAGCGTGGTGATGGTCAATTGCTCTACGGCGGCAATGTAATTGCTGATCTCGTACACCGCGGCCTGCGGACTGGTGACCTGGAAGTAGACCACCGAGTCGATCTGCACCGTCAGGTTGTCCTGGGTGATGACCGGCTGCGGCGGGAAGGACACCACGCGTTCGCGCAGATCCACCTTGGCGCGGACGCGGTCGGCGAACGGGACCAGGAAGGTCAGCTGGCCCGAGACCGTGCGCGAATAGCGACCCAGCCGTTCGATGACGGCGGCCTCGGCCTGCGGCACCAGCGCCACCGACTTGAAGATCACCACCACGACCAGCAGGATCAATACCAGGGCGACAATGAGGACAGCCATTTACGGCCCCTTCCAAACGACGACGTGCGCGCCATCGACCCGCATGACATAGACGGTTGTTCCCTCCGGATAACTCTCCTGCGCGTCGAAGGGACGCGCGCTCCAGACGTCACCGTCCAACTTCACTCGCCCGCCGTGCTCGTCCACCGTCTCGAGCACCTTCGCGGACTTCCCCGGTAGCGCGTCCATGCCGGTGGGCGTGGAAGGGGGACTCGCGTAGCGCCGCAGGAGCATCGGGCGGACGAGCAGCAGCAGGGCGACGGCGGTGACACCGAAAACCACGGCGTCGACCACGATGCTCGTATCGGCAAGCGCGCTCACCCCCGCCGTGACCAGCGCCGCGCCGCCCAGCATGAGCAGCGTGAGTTCTCCGACGAGCATTTCGGCCGCCGCGAGAAGTAGCCCCGCGACCAGCCACACTATTGCGGCCACATCACCCACAGTAAACCTTCCGGCGCGCCCCGGCCGGAGATCGACAACCTCGCACCCCCGGCCCCCGGATCCGATAACTCACCGTTACCCGGCCGAGCGGACGTGATCTACCCGCCGGCCGGCCACCCCGCACTTACGCTGCGCCACACAGCTATTCGATGCGCATCCGATATGAATCGCCCGGCTTGTCCGCTATGTCACAAGGGATTTCACCGATTCCCACCCGCAAAGCACCGTGTCGCAGCACCGCCGGGCGGGCGGGGCACCGGTACCGTCGATCGGATGAGCGGGCGCGACAGCTACGGCGGTGACATCTTCAGCGGGCACGCACGGAACCGCAAACGCGAGATACCGAAGGTCGCGGCCGAACGCGATCTGGTGGTGGAGGACGCGGCTACCGGATTCTGCGGTGCGGTAGTGGGTTTCGACCGCACCTACGACGGCGACTTCGTCAAACTCGAGGACCGCGCCCGGCGCGTGCGCCTGTTCGCCATGCGCGAGGCGGCCTTCCTCATCGACGGCAGCCCGGTGACGCTGGTGCGCCCGGTCGCCGCCGCGCCGAAGCAGCCGACGCGCTCCGCCTCGGGATCCACCCGGGTGGTCGACCACAAGGCCCGGGTGGCGCGGGCCAGCCGCATCTGGGTCGAGGGCGTGCACGACGCCGCTCTGGTCGAACGGGTGTGGGGGCACGATCTGCGGGTCGAGGGCGTGGTCGTGGAACAGCTCGAGGGCCTGGATCACCTGGCCGCGCGGCTCACCGAGTTCCGGCCGGGGCCGGGCGCGCGCGTGGGCGTGCTCGTCGATCACCTCGTGACGGGTTCGAAGGAGACCAGGCTCACCACCGGCCTCGGACCGCACGTCCTCGTCACCGGACACCCGTACATCGATGTGTGGCAGGCGGTCCGGCCCGCCGCCGTCGGCATCGCCGCGTGGCCGGAGGTTCCGCGCGGCGAGGACTGGAAGACCGGCATCTGCCGGCGCCTGAAATGGGGCACCCCGCAGGAGGGCTGGCGCCGGGTCTACAACTCGGTCGAATCGTTCCGCGATCTCGAGACCCCGCTCATCGGCGCGGTGGAACGGCTCATCGATTTCGTCACCGAGCCGGAGTAGCCCGAATCCCGGATCCTTTGCTCCTCGGTTTCCGCACCGAAGCGTAGTAGCCAGCCAGTTATCCTCGTAGTCATGAGTAGCCCGAGTGCCACATTGACGGTGTGGGCCGGTTCCTGGGTCGCCGGCCGCAGCGCGCCCGATGACGTGCTGGACGCGCTGCGCCTGTGGGCCGCGCGGCAGAGCGTGACCGCAGGCGACCCGGTTACCGGCGGTCACACCGGGTTACCGTGGGCCGACGACGAGACCTCGGATGGCGCCGGAATCATGGTGCTGCTCAAGCTGATTCGCGAGGCGACCGCGTCCCCCGAGGCGCAGGTCCGACTGGTGCTGCCGATTCCCGGCGACGTGCGCGGCCTGCCGGTCGGCACCGAATTCGCCGCCGCGGCAACCGAAGCCGGGGAAGGGTTGTACGTCGGCGCTCCCGGTACCCGGGGCACCGGGCTGGTCCCGGTGTGGACCGACGACGACGCCCTGCAGTGGCGGGTCTACACCACACCCATCCCCTTCGCCACCGAGCCCGAGATGCCGCTCGGCGAAGCCGAATACACGATGCGCCAGGCCGTGCGCGACGCCGCGGACGCCCTGCAGCAGTTGCACACCACCCGCGTCGACTCCAACGGCCCGAGCCCCCGCGATCTCATCGAGGACGAACTCGCCGCCTACTCCCAGCACGGTTATCCCGATTCGCTCCCGCTGCGCGCCCGCCGCATCCTCGACACCGCCGACCAGGTGGCCGCCATCCTCACCGTCGCCGAGCGCGCACCCGCCTCGGCCCCGGTGTCCGGCACCGCCATCGCGGCCCAGGAGTCCCTGCTGCGCCCGCTCTGGAACGCGATCCGCGCGGCGCGCCTGGCCGCGGTCCACGCCCGCGGCTAGCGGCGGTTCATGCCGGGGCGCCAAAACCCCCGGGCCGGCCACGACACCCCCGGGGGATTCTGCCCGGCGTGCGGCAGGGGATATGAGAAAAAGAGAGACC
>NZ_JBSHMS010000013.1:19352-25760 GCF_053645575.1 Nocardia sp. NPDC055321 | reverse complement strand
GCGCGCCGGGCCGCGCACCACGCCCGCGGCTTGGGGGGTTAATTGCGGGCCCAAATCCCCGGGGGTATCGGCATCTCACCGCCGGGTGATGAGGCCGCGGCTGCCGCGCTCCGAGCCGTCGCCGCGCCGGGTGGCCGCTCACTCCCACACTGGGTGCGGTGAAGTTCGCCCACGGGACACCGCACAGCTTCTCGCATAGATTCTCCCCACCGCACCACGTGGTCGTCGGAGCTCGCGCCGTCACAATCCGGTTGTCCACGGTTACGCGCCCCCTGCCCGGTCTGCAGGCGGAGCCGAATCCATTTGCGCGGCCGCATGATCCGCGCGAACGAGTACGCGGGAACGCTCGGCGGACGCGGACGATGTGGTTACCTTCACAGGGTCGGACAGCGAACCCTTCCGCGTGTCCCGCGCGACTCGCCGTGCCTGTACGGGTGAGCCCGGTGGTGGACGAGGCGTGGCGAGCGCGGGCGCGGCGAGGACACCGCGAACACGGCCCGCACATCCCCTGCACAGGGGGCGAAACGGCCGGGCGCCCGCGCCTGCCATCGACAGCTCGTAGCTCCTACTCGCCCCGGCCGCTACCCGCAAATACGGTCCAGGCGAATCCACTTCGCCCACCCCCGCCACGGATTGACAGGTGCCGCGCACGGGGATAGCGTGCCGCTGAATGGTTGCCGGTCGGGCGACCAGCAAGTGGATGCCGGGCCGCCGCCCGGTGAGCAAGTCGGGCAGGGCAAATGATTTCCCAGGTCGAAACGTGTTCAGCAACTCATAGTTCCATTCGGCACCGAATCGGATCGGTAACCAGCCGTGAACTGGTTCCCCACAATGAGCCTCCGACGCCGCCTCGCACCGGCCACGCGGCCGCCGCATGACCTCCGCGCCGCACCCCGAATCCACCGCCCGCACCACCGCGGCCGAGATCCCCGAGATCCCACTGCGCCCGATCGCGCTCCCCACCGCGGCCGACGCGGCCGTGACGGTGCTGCACCGGGCCATCGAGCACGCCTACCGCGGCGGCGAGGCCATCGCGCCGATCACCAACCAGGAACAGGCACAGGCGCTTCCGGCGACCGTACCCGCGGGCACCGCCGTCCTGCTGTCCACCTCCGGATCCAGCGGCGTGCCGAAACGAACACTGCTGTCGCGCACCGCGTTGCTGGCCTCGAGCCGCGCGACCGCCGATCGGCTCGGCGGCACGGGCGATTGGCTGCTGTGCCTGCCCGCCGGATACGTGGCCGGATTCCAGGTGGTCTCGCGGGCAACCCTGGGCGGCACCCGGGTGTCGACCCTTCCGGCAGGCCCCTTCGACAGCGCTGTCTTCGCCGCGGCCGCCGCGCGCCTGACCGGCGAGCGGCGCTACACATCCCTGGTTCCCACGCAGGTCACGCGGCTGCTCGCCGACGCGCGCGGGCGGGCGGCGCTGGCGACCTTCGACACCGTCCTCATCGGCGGGGCGCGCCTCGATCCCGGCACCGAACGGCAACTGCGCGCGGTGACCAGGCCGGTCGTCACCTACGGCATGACCGAGACCTGCGGTGGCTGCGTCTACGACGGGCGGCCCCTGGACGGGGTGCGGGTCCGGATCGTAGACGGGCTCATCCACATCGGCGGCCCCGTGCTGGCGGACGGATATCTGAATCCGGGTCCGGATTCGGGCGGTTTCTACGTCGAGGCCGGACAGCGCTGGTATCGCACCGCGGACCGGGGCCGGTGGGACGGCGACGTGCTCGTGCCGACCGGCCGCATCGACGACCTCATCAACACCGGCGGCGTCAAGGTCTCGGCCACCGCCGTGGAACGCGAGCTCGCCGAGGTCCCGTGGGTGGACGAGGCCGTCGTCCTGGGTCTGCCCGACAGCGAGTGGGGCGAGATCGTGGGTGCGTATATCGTTCCTCGCCAAGGTTTTTCGACGCGAGATCCCGAGGCACTGCGGGAACTGGTACGCGAGCGGCTCGGCCGCGCGGCCGTCCCGAAACATATCGTCCTGAACGCCGAACTCCCGCTGCTGCCCAACGCCAAGATCGACCGCGTGGCCATCCGCCACCGGCTGCTCGCCGAGATCGGCGCGGCGCGTGGGTGAGCGGACGCGCTTCCAGCTGGCCGGGAGCGACGGCCGGGTCGGACTGCGCGGCCCGCTCATCTGCTACTCGAACCTCGAGGAAGCCGAAATCGCGGTCCACACGGGCGAATACGGCGATCTGGTGGCCGGCGCGATCCCCTTCGACCCCCGCTCGGCGAACGCCTCGCTGTATCTGGGCTGGCGCGACGCCCCCGAGCGGACCGTGCCGGCGAGCGCGCCCGGCGGCGTGCGTCCCGACATCGAATTCAACGACGCCGCCATCGCGGCCTACCTGCGCCTGCTGGATCACGCAGTGCCGCTGCTGCGCGCACCGGATTCGGGCGTGGACAAGATCGTGGTCTCGCGTGCCGAACGATTCCGTTACGAGGGCACGACCGACCCTGCCCAGCTGTTCGAACGCATCGTCACGCTCTACCCGCGGGCGCGGAACTACCACGTCGAACACCTCGATTCCCCCGGCGTCCACACCATGGGGGCCAGTCCCGAACTGTTCCTGCGCAAGTCGGGCGCCACGGTCGCGCTGACCCCGCTGGCCGGGACCGTGGCGCGCGATCCGCGGGTCGCCGAGTCCCAGGATCGCGCCCGCGCCCGCGCCGAACTGTTCACCCCGGAGTACCTCACCGCACACCGGCGGCTGCTCGGCTTCCTCGTCTCGGCCCTCGCTCCGCTGTGCTCACGCGTCGAGCACCCGCCCGAGCCCGAACTGATCGCGGCGGCGGACCTGTGGCACCTGGGCACACCCGTCACCGGCACCCTGCTGGACACCGAACTGCCGGTCTCGGAACTGGTTCGGACGCTGCACCCGTCCCCCGCCGTGTGCGGGTCTCCGCAACCCGCGGCCCTGCGCCTGATCCGCGACCACGAATCCCCCCGTGACTATCACGGCGGCCTGGTCGGCTGGCTCGACGCGGCCGGCGACTGCGAGTTCCACCTCGCCCTGCGCGGCATGCAACTCGACACCCACCGCGGCCACATCACCCTGCGCGCCGGAGGCGGCCTGCTGCCCGAGAGCCGCGCGAACCTCGAATTCGCCCGGACCGCCACGAAACTCGCGACCATGCGCCGCGTCCTGGGCCCGGTGCGATGAGCGCGCGCCGCCGAGGCGAGGTCGCGATCCGCCGACATCCATCGCGACGCGTGGTCGCACAGCGCGCGATCACTTCGGCACCGGCGGTTCCATGCGCGACGCGGTGATCGTCGGCGCGGTCCGGACACCGATCGGCCTGGGCAAACCGGGCGGGGCCCTGGACGGCGTGCACCCGGTGGATCTGATGGCGCACAGTCTGCGCGCGCTGGTCACGCGGACCGGCCTCGATCCCGCGCTCATCGACGAGGTCATCGGCGGGGTGGTGAGCCAGGTGGGCGAGCAGGCCACCAATGTGACGCGCCGGGCCGCGCTGGCCGCCGGATTCCCGGAGTCGGTGCCCGCCAGCACAATCGATCGCCAGTGCAGCGCGAGCCAGCAGGCGCTGCGGTTCGCCGCGCACGCGGTCATCGCGGGCGACTGCGACGTGGTGATCGCCGCGGGGGTGGAATCGGTCAGCCGGATTCCCATGGGCACCAGCCTGCTGGACGCGGACAATCTCACCGGATCCGCGTTCCTGGAACGCTATCCGCAGGGCGTGCCGTGGCAGGGCATCAGCGCCGAACTCATCACCGCGCGCTGGGATCTGAGCCGCGCGCAATTGGACGACTACGCGCTGGAGAGCCATCGCCGGGCCGCGGACGCGAGCAAGAACGGGTTGTTCGAGGCCGAGCTGACCCCGCCCGTGTTCGGCCTGTCGTACGACGAGAACATTCGATTCGACGGCACCGCGGCCGCATTCGGCGCGCTGCGGCCCTCGTTCTACAACGAGGCCGTCGCCCGCCGTTTCCCGGAGATCCGCTGGCACATCACCGCGGGCAACGCGAGCCGCCTCGGTGACGGCAGCGCCGCGGTGCTGGTGACCACCACCGAGCACGCGCGCCGGCTCGGGCTCACGCCCCTGGCCCGGATTCGCAGTCATATCGCGATCGGCGACGATCCGTTCCTCATGCTGACCGCCGTGGTGCCCGCCACCGAAAAGGTGCTGGAGCGAACGGGATTGGCCGTCTCCGACATCGACCTGTTCGAGGTGAACGAGGCGTACGCCGGTGTCGTCCTGGCGTGGGCGCACGAGACCGGCGCGGATCCGGCGCGGGTGAACGTGCACGGTGGCGCGATCTCGCTCGGGCATCCGCTCGGCGCCAGCGGGGTGCGGATCACCGCGACCCTGGTGCACGCGCTGCGGGCCCGCGGCGCGCGCTACGGGCTGCAGACCATGTGCGAATCCGGCGGCCAGGCCAACGCCATGATCCTGGAGGCGCTCTAGCCGCGCGACCGCCGGTTCCGCTGTGCCGCTAGCTGTTCGCGAGGGCGGGGATCGGCAGGGTGCGCGCCCATTCGCACGCCATGTCCTTGGGCTTGATGTCGGTCGAGGAGTCGTGCCGGGCGTGTTCGCCGACCTGGATCGCGCCGCGGGCGGCGAGCTTCTCGGCCGCGATCTCCCCGCCGCGATTGAAGGTGTCGCCGTAGATGATGTCGCCGAGGCCGAAGACCGCGAAGCGCAGGCCGGTCAGATCCGGGGCGGTGGCGTCGAGTGCGTTGAAGAAGGGCTCCGCGCCGGTGGGTAGTTCGCCGTCGCCGTAGGTCGAGCACACCACGATGTGGAAGTCACCGGTGTCGAGATCGTCGGGATCGAAATCCAGCATGTCGAACACCGAGACGTCATGGCCCGACAGTTCGTCGGCGATGGCCTCGGCGACGAGTTCGGAGGTGCCCAGTTCGGACCCGAACAGAATGACGACGCGCACGCACAGCTCCCTTCAAGGTTTGTAAGCCTAACCTAACCTACAGGGCCGCGGCGGGATACCGGAAGTGCGCCACGCGCGATCGAGCCCGGCCGGTGCGCTGCCGCCGTCCGGTCGCCGTCGCGCCGGGAATCCTCAGATCGATTTGTCGTTGCTGGAGGGCGGGTTTCCCGTGGTGAAATCGTCGCGGGACGCCCGGCCCGCCAGCCGCCGGCGCAGCAGAACCACACCGACCAGAATCGCGAGCGCGATGATCAGCAAAATCTCCATGATCAGCGCGTACCCGGGATTGCGCCCGATATGCCCGGACAGCCATGGACACGGGAAAGGCCCGCACCCCGGGGTGCGGGCCCTCCGGCAACGGACTCACCCGATGAGCTTGCGCCGCACGCCTTCGGTGGCGATGACCAGCGCGGGCACCAGCGTCAGGTGGGTGACCGCCAGCGCGATCGTGGAGGCGGTGTCGAAGTCGGCCGCCACGGTCAGGGCGATGGTGCCCACCGCGAGCAGCGAACCGACGACCGCCGCGAGCCGGAGCACGCCGACCCACCGGTACGACAGCAGCGCCGCGAGGGCGAGCCCGGCCAGCAGCGGCACGACGGTCAGGGTGACGATCCCGCCGGGGGCGACGCTCTGCGACTGACCGTCCATGGTCGTTTCGAAGGATCCGCCGGCGAGCGCGCCGATCCCCCAGGCGATCAGATTGGCCACCACGGCGCCGGCGACCGCGCCGAAGACGGCGACCGGACGACTCAAGGCGGGAACGGGAACGAGGGAACGAGTGGTGTTGGTGGCTGCGGTCGTCATGATGACCTCCGAGTGGAAGAGCGATGAAGTTCTGGACTCCATCGTGAAACCTCGATAATTGTTCAGGTCAATGCTTTTCGGGCAACAGTGACGTGGGTCACCGATCGCCCGGTCGTAGCCGGGCTACATGGTGGACACGCGATCGAGGTCCGATTCGTTCAAGACACCGGACGCGCACCGCGCCTACCGTGTGGTCCATGAGCATTCACTTTGATGTCGTCAGCGTCGTTGTCTCGGATATGGGTGCGGCCGTGGCCTTCTACGGGCTGCTCGGGCTGGAGTTCGAGGCGGGCGCCGCGGATCTGCCGCACGCGGAGGCGCAGTTGCCGGGCGGTATGCGGTTCGCGCTGGACAGCGAGGCGACAATTCGTTCGTTCCACCCCGAATGGAACGCAGGCAACGGTGACGGCCGCGTGGGGCTGGCGTTCCGGTGCGATTCGGCGGGCGCGGTCGACGCGAAGTTCGAGGAGTTGACCGCGGCGGGGTATCGCGGGGAGATGAAACCGTTCGACGCGTTCTGGGGGCAGCGGTACGCGGTCGTGCTGGATCCCGACGGGAACGGTATCGATCTGTACGCGCCGCTGAGCTGAACGCGGGGCTCGTGGGGGGGCGGCAAATTAGGCCGCCCCCCACAATTTCGGGCGCACGGCCGGGTGGGGGGAACCCCCCCCGCCGCGGGTGTGACA
>NZ_JBSHMS010000013.1:0-19342 GCF_053645575.1 Nocardia sp. NPDC055321 | reverse complement strand
TCTTTCGCCGGTTCGTCTTGTTTTTCCTGCGCGCGGCCGGCGTGTGGCGCGGGGGGGGCCGGCCCCTGCCACACCCCCGCCCCCCCCCACGACTATTGCCGCAGCAGGCGCGTGAGCGGCATCCCCGCCAGCGCGCGGATGTCCCTGGACAGGTGCGGCTGGTCGGCGTACCCGGCCAGCACCGCGGTCTCCGCCAGGGACACCCCGTCGCGCGCGAGGGCGAGGGCGCGCTGCATGCGCAGGATGCGAGACAGGGTTTTCGGGCCGTAGCCGAACCCGTCCAGGCACAGCCGGTGCAGGTGCCGCGGCGTCATGTCGAACAGGGCCGCGGTGTCCGCCGCGCTCGCGCCCGCGGCCGACTCGATCACGGTGCGGGCCAGGATCGGGTTGGGCGGGGCGGCATCGGCCGCCAGCCACCGGGCGATCGTCTCGAGCCCGGTCGCCGGAGTCGGCGCGGCGGTGAGCAGTTCGCGGGCGCGGCGGACCCTGTCCCGGCTCCACAGATCGGCGAGTTCGACTCTGCTGTCGCGCAATTCGTGCGCGGGGACGCCGAGCAACGCCGGCGCGGTGCCGGGATGGAAGCGGATGCCGGTCACCCGCGTGGCCGGGGCCGCGCCGGGGCGCTGGGCGTGCGTGTCGGGGCCCGCCACCACGAGCCGGTCGGCGATGAGCAGCAGATCCATGCAGCCGTCGGGCAGGATCGGGGCGCCGGCGCCGGCCGTGACCTCGCGGTCCCACACCACCGCGCCCGCGACGACCGACCGGCGCTCTCGATAGCCGGTCGGCGTCACCGTGTCGGGGCTCATCAGTCCTTGCGCACCACGCGCTCGGAGCTACCGGGTTTCCAGATGGTGACCTCCATGTGTTTGCCGTCGATCAGTTCGACCGCGGAGCCGCCGGTGATGTCCGCGGCGTAGAAGTGATCGAACTTCTCCCCGCGGAAGTCCATTCCGGTTTCCTCGAACAGGGTCTCCAGCCAGCGCCCGCGCACACCCTCGTCGAGCACGTCGTGCACCGTGCCGAAGAGTTTGGCGTCGCCGTCGCCGACCTGCGTATCGACCGTGGCGGTGTGGAGGCAGAAGCGCGGATCGCGCTCGAGATCCTTGAACTTGGTGGTGCGGGGCATGCCCACGAGCCACAGGTCCCCCTCGAAGATCCGGGGTTCGAGGGGGCTGATGCGCGGGGATCCGTCCGCACGGGTCGTGCCGAGCATGCAGAGATTGCCGGTCGCGGCGTGCCGGCGGGCGAAGATGGTCGAAATACGGGGCGCGGACTCAACGAACTCGGACCAGGACGTCATTCGTTCGACCGTACTCGCGGGGTACGACAGAGTGCTCGCGTCGCGCCGATCAGCTCAGCAGGCCGTCGGCCAGGCGCGCCCAGTCCGCGAGGACCTGTTTGCGGCGTACCCGGTCGCGGCCGACCATTTCGTCCAGGGTCGCGCCGCGCACCAGGTTGATGGTGAGCCAGAACGCCGACTCCAGGCGGTCGCGCGGTACGTCGATGCGGGCGGCGCAGGCGTCGAGCAGGTCGACGGTCAGATCGTGCTGTACGCGCAGCATGTTGCGGCGCAGTTCGCGGTCGTTCGCGATGCCGACGTACAACTCCACCGACGCCTTGCCCAGTTTGCCGGCGAAGGGCGCGGTCACGAGTTCGACCAGGGTCTCCCCCGCCGACGCCTGCGCGAGGTTGCGTGCGCGGCGCTGCAGGGCCTCGTGCTGGCGCTGGGTGAGATGTTCGATGGTCTGGGCGAACAGCTCCTGCCGGGTGTGGAAGTGGTGCAGCTGCGCGCCCCTGGTCACCCCGGCCCGCGCGGTGATGTCGGCGATGGACGCGCTCGCGTAGCCGACCTCGGCCAGGCTGTCGATGGCGGCGTCGAGCAGCAGCGCCCGCGTGCGCAGGCTCTTCTCCTGGTGCTTGTTCGGGGGTAGACCGGAAACCACGAGCTCAGTCTAGCCAACGCCGAATATTACGTGCTGCCTTGCACGCAATTGGATGCTGGACGTAATGTGCTGGCCATGCCTGTCGATCGTTTGCTGCCCACCGCCGAAGCCCGCGACCTGATCGAGCTGACCCGCGATATCGCGGACAAGGTGCTCGAACCGCAGGCCGCGGAATACGAGAAGCAGGAGCGCTATCCGGAGGAGGCGTTCGCGGCGCTGGGCGCGGCGGGGCTGCTGAGCCTGCCGTACCCGGAGGAATTCGGCGGCGGCGCCCAGCCCTACGAGGTGTACCTGCAGGTGCTCGAGGAGCTGGGGGCGCGCTGGGCCGCGGTCGCGGTGGCGGTGAGCGTGCACAGTCTGTCGTGCCATCCACTGTTCGGGTACGGCACCGCGGAGCAGAAGCAGCGGTGGCTGCCGGAGATGTTGTCCGGCAATCTGATCGGCGCGTACAGCCTGTCCGAGGCGCACGCCGGGTCGGACGCGGCGGCGCTGCGCTGCCGCGCGGTGGAATCGGCCGACGGGTACCGGATCACCGGTACCAAGGCGTGGATCACCAACGGCGGCAAAGCCGATTACTACACCCTGTTCGCGCGCACGGGCGATGGTTCGCGCGGCATCTCCGCGTTCCTGGTTCCTGCCGACACCCCCGGCCTGTCCTTCGGCAAGCCCGAGGAGAAGATGGGCCTGCGCGCGGTTCCCACCACGAGCGCGGCGTACGACGATGCCCTGATCTCTGCCGATCGCCTGATCGGCGCCCCCGGACAGGGTCTGTCGATCGCTTTCAGCGCCCTGGATTCCGGTCGCCTCGGGATCGCCGCGGTCGCCACCGGCATTGCCCAGCGCGCGCTGGACGACGCGGTCGCCTACGCCAAGGAGCGGGAGGCCTTCGGCCGCGCCATCATCGACCATCAGGGCCTGGGATTCGTGCTGGCCGACATGGCCGCCGCGGTCGACTCCGCCCGCGCCACCTACCTCGACGCCGCCCGCCGCCGCGACGCCGGCCTGCCGTACTCCCGCCAGGCCAGCGTCGCCAAACTGGTGGCGACCGACGCCGCCATGAAGGTCACCACCGATGCGGTCCAGGTCCTCGGCGGCTACGGCTACACCCAGGATTTCCCCGTGGAGCGCTACATGCGCGAAGCCAAGATCACCCAGATCTTCGAGGGCACCAACCAGATTCAGCGCCTGGTGATCGCCCGCGGCCTGGCCGCCGACTGAGCTGTCCCGCTGGTCCGCGCTTCGAGACCGGGTAGCTCAGATAGGTCACGGGCTCACACTGCGTGATCCATGGATTGCCGAACTCTTGCGGCCCCGCCCCGATCCGAACGACTGTCAACAGTGCAGACCGCACACGGCGGCCGAAGTCATCGGTGTCGATGCTCCCGGGCCCGCGGCGGCCGATAGGCCGCCGCTCAGCTGACGAGGGTCAATAGCTCGTCGAGGCTGAGCTTGCCGTCGCGGTTGAGGTCGGCCCGGGCGATGATCGCCAGCGCGGCCTGCTTGGCGGCCTCGGTCGAGAACCCGTACGCCTCCACGGCCGTCGTGTATTCCTCGAGGCTGATGAACCCGTCGCCGTTCGTGTCGACCTTGGCGAACACGGCTTTGGCTTCCGCAACAGTAAATCCACCCATGACCCACTCCTTCACACGTCCAACAGCCGTTTTCGGCCACCGAAGTATCGCATCCGTTCTCCCCCAACACCCCTCACACCTGCCGATACGGCAACCTCCCCCACCCCACCCGAGATCGATTACTCCGAGCCCGCACTCGATGCACGATCACATTCGACGCACTCCTGCCGAAATCGGCTACGGCACATCAGGTTCCTTCTTGGAAGCTGTACCAGTGGTCGCGGTATGGCCAGTAGGAGAAGTAGCCGGAGTAGCGGGGCGGGGGCGCATCGGGGAAGTAGGCCAGGCCGGGGGTGTAGATCTTCTCGGCGCGGAGGTAGAAAAGGCAGCCGCCGTCTCGCTCGACCACGTGGTGGATTCGGTAGAGGCCGATCCTGTCGTCGTCGGGTTTTTCGCAGGTGGACGCAACCTGCTCGAGGGCGTCCCGGCTCAGGGACCAACCCCAGTTTTCGGGGACCTCGTGGTAGAGCGCGACTATCGACGACGCGACGGTCATGGGAGCGAGCAGGCTCAGGAGCCAGGCGCGGTAGCGGACGATCCCGATCGTCGTGGTCACCAGCCACCAGAGGGTCAGGATCAACAGGATCAGTACGGCCGTCAGATTGCCCTCGGGTGGGCCTTGCGCGGCGACATTCCAGAGAATGTACAGGGATGTGGCGGCGGTTCCCACGAAGATCGCCAGCGCGTGCTGGGTCCAGCCGGCGGGGACCAGTAGCGCGTCCACGCGGCGCGGGGTGCGGTTGGCTCGGTCCGGGGTCACGACGTCGGCACCGCCGGAAAACCGGTGCGGTGAGCGCGGATTCGCATTGAACTGCCCTCCCCACGCCCGGGTGTGGGCGCTTTTCGATCATGGCATGGCGAAGGGTTCGCGGGTACCCGTCACGACACCTGCGAACCCTTGCTTCCCCTCGGAAGTGCTGCTGCCATCGACCCCCTCTCCCCGGGACGTCCGGTCGAGTCGATGTCAGTTCAGGGTCAGGATCCAGGAGCCGTTGCAGCCCTTGCTGGCGTTGCGATCCTCGGAGTAGACCCACACGCCCTCGGCGTCGGGCTCGTTGTGGACGTTCCAGGTGCCGGTCGGGGAGGTGACCACGCGGCCCTTCGAACTCAGGACCGAGACCTCGTCGGGGGCGAAGGTCCAGCGGCCGGCGTGGGTCGGATAGTTCAGGGTGATCTCGACGGTCCGGCCGGTGTGGTTCTGGACCACGAGGCAGGAGCCGGGGTAGGTCGGCTCGGCCGCGGCGGGGGCGGCGGTCGCGGTCACGGCCGCGGTGGCGAGGGCGGCGACGGCCAGAGGGGCCGCGGCGAACGCGGCGAGTTTCGCGGGACGGGCGGTGGTGAGTGCGGTTCGCATGGCGTTCCCCATCTGGATTTCCGGGAGTGGAAGTCTTCTTGGATGGAACGAGGGTAGGGACGGCGCCCTTGCGAACGCTTATGGAAACCTTGCAGTCCGTGCCACCCCGCGCCACGACCGTTCAGGCGCGGTTCGCGACCAGCGTCACCCGGTAGTCCCCGGCCGAGATCGACCGGTCGGTGCGCCGCGCCGGAGCCAGCTTCCGCACGTCGATCCGGTACCCCTCGACCGTCACCCCGGTATTCGGATTGAGCTGCAGCTCCTGCCGCGACTCGCCCGCCCCCGCGGTCACCGTCACGACGATCGTCGCCGTGCCCGCCCAGACGCAGTCGACGTCCTCCGGGCACCGGCTGTCCCCGGTCACCTCGTCGAACCGCACCCGCAGCCGATTCTCGTCGGCGACCGCGACGTCCCGGGGCGCGAGCGTGAACTCCGCACCGAGTGCCACGTTCTCGATACCCGGCTCGTCCGGCGTCGGGTCCGGCTCCCCGCACCCGCCCACCGCCAGCACCGGCACGGCCAGCATTCCCCACCACATTCGACGCACAGCGACCATGCCATCGAACTGTAGGCGCGGGATTCGATCCGGGTGATCGCAAAGGTGGTCACGCACCCCGTTTCCGATGTTTGATCTGGGCTCCATTCGGTTCGAGTGAGAGGCCCGCACATGTCCGTCGAGAGATTCGCAGAGCCGGCCGCTGACGTGCGGGTGGTCAAACTCGGAGCCCACATCGGCGCGCGCGTCGACGGGGTCCGGCTCGGCGGCGGCCTCGATGCCCCGACCGTGGCCGCGATCCGCGCGGCCCTGAACGAGCACCGGGTCATCTTCTTCCGCGGCCAGGATCACCTCACCGAGGACGGACAGTACGAGTTCGCCGAACTCCTCGGCGTTCCCACGACCCCGCACCCGACCCTGACCACGGGCGCGAAGAGCCTGGCCATCGACTCCCAGCACGGCCGCTCGAACGTCTGGCACACCGACGTCACCTTCGTGGACCGCGTGCCGCAGGCCTCGATCCTGCGCGCGGTGACCCTGCCCAGCTACGGCGGCTCCACCACGTGGGCCTCGACCGTCGCCGCCTACGAGGCCCTGCCCGAACCGCTCAAGCGGCTGGCCGAGAGCCTGCGGGCCCGGCACACGAACCGCTACGACTACGCGACCGAAGGCCGTGCCTCGGAACAGAACTCGGCCGCCTACCGCCGCGAGTTCGAATCCACCTACTTCGAGACCGAGCACCCGGTGGTGGAGGTGCATCCGGTCACCGGCGAGCGCGCCCTGCTGCTGGGCTGCTTCGTCAAGGAACTCGTGGGCCTGTCCGGCAGCGAGTCGCGCGCCCTGTTCCAGCTGTTCCAGAACCGGATCACCCGCCTGGAGAACACCACCCGCTGGGACTGGCAGCTCGGCGACGTCGCGATCTGGGACAACCGCGCAACCCAGCACTACGCCGTCGACGACTACGACGGCGGCGAGCACCGCAAGCTGACCCGCATCACCCTGGCCGGTGAGATCCCGGCCGGAATCGACGGCGCACGCAGCACGGTGATCGCGGGCGATGCCGGCTACTACTCCGACGCCGAGGTACCGCGCGCGGCCTGAGCCGCCGCTCCGAACGAGACCCGGCGGACACCCCCGCCGGGCACAAGCCCATAACGGTCCCACCCGGATCGCACGTCACCGGCAAACGACCGGCGAATTTCGACTACTGTCTAACGGCTCGCATGTCCGGCGCAGACAGGAACCGATCCGGCCTCCCGGCCGATGAGGGGAATCCCGTGCATTTGTGGAGCTACATCCGAGGCCGTGGCGAAGTCCTGACCTTCCTCACCTATCAGCACGCGTCCCTGGCCTTCCAAACCGTGCTGGTCGGCACGCTCATCGCGGTGATCATCGCGATCGCGGTCTATCGCCTGCCGCTGGCCTCGGCGCTGACGCTCACCACCAGCCGGGTGGCGCTGACCATCCCCTCGCTCGCCCTGCTGGCCCTGCTGCTGGTCCCGTTCGGGCTCGGGGTCGTCCCCTCGTTCATCATGCTGGCGTTCTTCGCGACGCTGCCGGTGATCGGCAACGCCATCGTGGGCCTGCGGTCGGTCCCGGAATCGGTGGTGGAATCCGCTCGCGGCATCGGGCTCTCCCGCCGGCGCATCCTGCTGACCGTGGAACTGCCCATCGCCTGGCCGGTCATTCTCACCGGCATCCGGATCTCGACCCAGATGGTGGTCGGCGTCGCCGCGATCGTCGCCTACGTGCTCGGCCCCGGTCTGGGCTCGCTCATCTTCAACGGGCTGTCCCGGCTGGGCGGCGCCAACGCCCTCGAATCCGCGCTTACCGGAACCATTCTCATCGTCCTGATCGCGTTGGTGTTCGACGCGCTCCTCGTCCTCCTCGGACGTCTCACCATCCCGAAGGGTCTGGCATGACCGAGTTGACCGACCGGCAGGTGCCGGCCGAACGCAATGTGACGGGTGCGTCCATCCGGTTGGACGGCGTCGTCAAACGCTATCGGGGACAGGAGAAACCGGCCGTGAAGCGGCTGGACCTCGAGATCGAGGCGGGGCAGATCGTCGCGTTCGTCGGGCCGTCGGGCTGCGGCAAGACCACCACGCTCAAGATGATCAACCGGCTCATCGAGCCGACCGAGGGCCGGATCCTCATCGACGGGCGCGATGTCACGAAGGAGGATCCGGACCGGCTGCGGCAGTCCATCGGCTACGTCATCCAGTCCGGCGGCCTGTTCCCGCACTGGACGGTGGCCAAGAACATCGGCGCGATCCCGCGCGTGCTCGGCTGGGACAAACAGCGCATCGCCGAACGCACCGACTACCTGCTGGATCTGGTCGGGTTGGATCCGGCGGTCTTCGCGGACCGGCTGCCCAAGGACATGTCCGGCGGGCAGCAGCAGCGCGTGGGCGTCGCCCGCGCCCTGGCCGCGGATCCCCCGGTGCTGCTGATGGACGAGCCGTTCGGCGCGGTCGACCCGATCACCCGGGTTCGCCTGCAGGACAGCCTGATCGCGATCCAGCACGAACTGGGCAAGACCATCGTCATCGTGACGCACGATTTCGAGGAGGCCACCAAACTGGGGGACAAGGTGCTGATCCTGTCCGAGGGCGGGCATGTCGAGCAGTACGCGACGCCGGAGGAGATTCTCACCGATCCGGCAACGCCGTTCGTGCGGGAATTCGTCGGCTCCGGAGCCAAACTCGCGTATCTGACGGTGTCCCGGGTGCGAGATGTGGAGTACGACAGGGTGATCACCGCCCGGATCGGCGAACCGTCGCGGGAGGTGATCGCCCGGGCCGAGGCCGCGGGACACAGCTGGATCGTGGTGGTGGACCGGCACGGACGCCCGCGCTCGTGGCCCTCGCTCACCGAAGTGGCCAGCAAACCCGAGGTGTCGGACTTCCTGGATCGCCGGCTGCCGGTGGTCGCGCGGTCCTCGACGCTCAACGACGCACTCGACGCCATGCTCGCGACGAGTCAGGGCGCGACCCTGGTCACCGACGGCCGCGGCGCGGTGGTCGGCTCGCTGAGTATCGACTCGGTGACCGAACTGATCCGCGCCAAGCTCGCGGAGGGACATCCCGAGATCGAGGATCTGTCGTACGAAACCTACGTCGACGGAACCGATCCCGCGCCGACGCCGGTGGTGGCGGCCGCGGACGAACCCGGCTCGCTCGCGGACGCCCCGCACGCGGCCCCGGAGCCCGATCCGGTCCCCGGCTCGGACGAGCGCTCATGAACCGGCTGCGCCGCCTGCCGATCGACGTCTGGTTCGAGCCCATCATCATTCTCGCCATCGGAGCCGGCTACCTGCTGTGGTACCGATCGACCACGTTCACCTCGACCGAGCAGGCGTCGCTGGCGTGGTCGAATCTGCGGACCACGATCCTGGCGCACATCGAACTGACCGTGGTGGCCACGCTCATCGTGGTGGCGGTGGCGATTCCGCTGGGGATCGCGCTGACCAGGCCCGCGCTGAAGCGGTTCGAGCCGATCGCGGTGAACATCGCCAACATCGGCCAGGCCGCGCCCGCGGTGGGATTGCTGGTGCTGTTCACGTTCTGGCTCGGCACCGGATTCCGGACCGCGGTGGTCGGTCTGGTGGTGTACGCGATCCTGCCGATTCTGCAGAACACCATCGTCGGGCTGCGGCAGGTGGATCAGCGCACCATCGAGGCCGCGCGCGGGATCGGGTTCTCGGCCCTGCGCACGCTGATCCAGGTCGAGCTGCCGCTGGCGGTTCCGGTGATCCTCAACGGCGTGCGCACCGCGCTGGTCATCCTGGTCGGCACCGCGACGCTGAGCACCTTCATCGGCGCGACCAGCCTCGGCACGCTCATCACCACCGGCGTCACCCTGTTCCTGCCGAAACTGCTGATCTCCGGGGCGATCCTGGTCGGCCTGCTGGCGCTGACCATCGATTGGCTCGGCAGGCTGGTCGAGCTGGCCGCGACCCCGCGAGGCGTGTCATGAGGCGGGTGCGGGCGGGGTCGCTCGCGCTGCTGATCGTCGCGCTGCTGGCGGGCTGCGGTCTGGTGAGCTCGTCGGGTACCTTCCACGACGCGAGTCTGCCGGGCGGCGAGAAGCCGTTGGACGGAGCGCAACTCGTCGTCACCTCCAAGAGCTTCACCGAGGGGGTGCTGCTCGGCAAGATCACCGCGACCTACCTGGCCGCGGCCGGGGCCGATGTCACGGACCTGACCGGCGCGCCCGGGTCGGCGTCCTCGCGTCAGGCTCAGCTCAACGGCGACGCGGACATCCTGTGGGAGTACACCGGCACCGGCTGGGTCAACTATCACAACAAGACCGAGACGATCGCCGACCCGGCCGAGCTGTGGCAGCGGGTGCACGATATCGAGAAGTCGGAGAACGACCTGGAGTGGCTGGCCCCCTCGAACTTCAACGACACCTACGCCTTCGCCGCGTCCGCCGCCACCGCACAGCGCCTGAACGTGAAAACCCTGTCCGAGGTGGCGGCCCTGCCCGTGGGTGAGCGCACCTTCTGCGTGGACGACGAGTTCTTCAGCCGCTCCGACGGCTTCATCCCCATGCTCGCCACCTACGGCATCCCCTACAACGACCCGAACGGCGTCCCGCCGGGGAACGTCACCCGCATGGACGCCGGCGTCGTGTACACCGCGACCGCCAAGAGTTCACCCTGCAATTTCGGCATGGTGTACACCACCGACGGCCGCGTGAAGAACCTCGATCTGACGGTCCTGGACGACGACAAGAAGTTCTTCCTGCCCTACAGCGGCACCGCCGTGGTCCGCGCGTCGGTCCTGGACCGCTACCCCGAAATCCGCCCCCTGCTGGACACCATCTCCGAACGCCTCACCGATCAGCTGATGCAGGAGCTCAACGGGCGGGTCGACATCGACGGACAGGACCCGTCGGACGTCGCCTACGACTGGCTGGTGAGCGAGAAGCTCGTCGATTGACATCCTCTCCACCCTGAAGGGTGGAGATTCCTACCAGCGCCCTGGCGGGCGCTCTCGGTGGGTTCCTGTTTCATTGGGGCGTGCCTTCCGCTAGGCGGAGGGACTTACCGCCCCTCCGCAGGCGCTTAACCTGTCCGCTTGTCCGGCGGCCAGAATGTTCATCGCGGCGTTCAGATCCCGGTCGTGGATGGTCCCGCACCCGCATGTCCATTCGCGGACGTGCAACGGTTTCTTGTCCCCGATCGCCCCGCACATCGAGCACATGCGGGTGGAGGGGAACCAGCGATCGACCTTGCCGAAGGTGCGGCCGTACCGGGCGGCCTTCTCCTCCAACAAGCGGGTGAACATGCCCCACCCCGCATCGTGTACCGACTTCGCCAACCTGGAACGCGCTAAGCCCTTGATACACAAGTCCTCCACGAATACCGCTTGATTCTCGCGGATAATCCGTGTCGTGTTCTTGTGCGCCCAGTCTCGGCGCGTATCGGCTACCCGCGCATGAGCTTTCGCCGCACGCACACGGGCCTTGACCCGATTCTTCGACCCCTTCTCCTTACGGGACAGGGCCTGTTGCGCTTTCCGTAACCGGCGCTCGGCCTGGCGCAGGAAACGCGGCGAGGTGATCCGTTTCCCGTTCGACAACACCGCGAACGTGGACAGGCCCACATCGATGCCCACCTCCGACTCGACCGGCGGCAACACCCCGGTGACGGTGGACACCACGAACGACGCGAAATACCTTCCCGCCGCGTCTTCGATCACCGTCACCGATGACGGCTCCGACGGCAGGCCCCGCGACCACCGCACCGCAATATCTCCGACCTTCGGCAACCGCAACTTCCCGGCCGGGGTCACCGCGAACCGGGCGTTCTTCGTGAACCGGATCGACTGCCGCGCGTCCTTGCGGGACCGGAACCTCGGTGGTGCCACCTTCGCGCCCGTGCGTTTCCCGGTCACCGACTGAAAGAAGTTGCGGTAGGCGGTATTCAGGTCCGCCAGCACCTGCTGCAACACCACCGACGACACCTCGGTCAGCCATTCGCGTTCCGGGGTTTTCTTCACCTCGGTCAAACGTTTCGACAACTCGCTGTCGGGAATGTAGGGCAGCCCGGCCTCGAACGCGGTTCGTCGCGCGGCGAGCCCGTCGTTGAACACCACTCGTGCGCACCCGAACGCCTTCGCCAACGACACCTGCTGACCCGGCGTCGGGTAGAGACGGAAGTTGTAACGAAGCCGCACCCCGGCGACTGTATCGCCGGGCACCGACAGAGAACCCATTCACACTGGTAGAAGCCAGTATTCACCGTGCGGGTCCGCCTCGGCGGCGCACCGATCAGTGCGCTGGGCCAGCACATCGAACAGCAGGAACGTCCGGTTTAGGGCACGCTCGGGGCCTTGGCGGCCCTCCCGCGTCCGCCTTCACCACCGCCCTGAAGGGCGGCGCACTGGCGGACACTTGGTAGCCGAGCAGATCCCGCACGTGCGACGCGCACAGGGCGGGGTCGTCGAACCACGGATTGTGCCCGCCCGGAACGACTTCCAGGCGGGCGAGGCGCATCGCGCCGACGCTGTCCCGGGCAGCCTCCGGGGACAGGAACGCATCCTGGTCTCCCCAGACGAACACGGCCGGGACTGCGATACGAGCCAGTTCCGCCGAGGTGAGAACGGCGCCGGGAAGCGGTCCGCCGGCGCCGATCAGGCGGCACAGCAGCGCGCGGTACGAGGCGGCCTGTCCCGGCAGGCGCAGCGGCAGCCGGTGCAGGTCGACGAGATCCGCCGACATCGACCGGGCCGCCGCCGGGCCGATACCGCCCGCCAGCGCCAGGCGGGCGACGAATCTCGGTGAGGGCAGCGCCATCAGCCGCTGCTCGACCGGACCGCGCCGCGGCGAGGTGAGCGCGACCATTTCCGGTATCGCCCGCGTTCCGGGCAACGCCGTCGCGGGCGAGCCGAGCAGTGCCGCCCGCGTTATCCGATCGGGCGCGTCGAGGGCGAGCCACAGCCCGAACAGGCCGCCCAGCGAACTGCCTACGAAGCGGGCGTCGCGGAGCCCGAGGGCGTCCAGGACACCGGTCACGATGTGCACCGCCAGTTCTCGCACGGGCCGGTCCTGCCATCGATAGGGCGGTGCGAGGCTGTGCCCGGGCAGGTCGATCAGGATGTGGCGGTAGCCCGGCAGCTGACCGATCAGGGGCGCGAATCCCAGTGCGGGGGCGGAGATCCCGTTGACGTAGACCACCGGCTCCCCCGACCCCGAGGTCAGGACACGGACCCGCAGCGCGGGGTCGGCGAGGGTGACGACCTCCTCGCTCATCCGCAGCCCGTAGGTGCCGGCGACCCGCCGTTCCGCCGCCCTGATCCGCTGTTCGATTCTTCGTGCGAAAGTCATGCGTCCACGGTCACCGATGACCCGCCGCGCGGTCTTGAACGAATGTTCCCCTCAGCCGCGACCGAGCGCGCCGGGGGTGGTCGCGGCGAACGCCGACACCTCGCGGTGCATATGGGATTGGTCGGCGTATCCGCACCGCACAGCCGCCTCGCTCGCGGCCGTACCGGCGATCAGCAGGTCGAACGCGCGGCGAAACCGGACGACCCGTGTGGCGCGCTTGGGTGTGACGCCGACCTGGGCGGTGAACCTCGACCACAATCGCTTACGGCTCCAGCCGGTTTCGGCGGCCAGCTCACGCACGCTGATCCGCCCGCCGGTACCCACGATGCGCTGCCAGCTCAGACCGACCTCCGGATCGACCGCCCGCTCGGTCCGGTGCGCGGCGAGGAACTCCGCCGTGAGTTCGAATCTTCTTTCCCAGGTGGGTGTTTCAGCCAGCCGTTCACCGAGCGATACGGCGGCGCGGCCCCACACCTCGTGTGTCCCGGCGACCGTCGCGCCCAGTGCCGCCGGCGACAGTCCCAGCAGCGGGTACGCCGCGACCGGCGAGAGGCGAAGCTCGACGCACTCCACCCGACCGTCCCGGATGCGACTCACCCCCGGCGAAATCCCCGCGACCACGCCGCCGAAAGACCGCTCCCCCGAACCCTGTCCAACATGTAGCGGCCCACCGAACTGCAGCACCACCGTCACCGCGGGCAGCGCACAGATCGTCATGTCCGCGCCCTGGCCGGTGTGATCCCGAAACCCGGTCATACGTACCCCGGGCTGATCTCGCCTGCGCGACCCCGCCAGCTCCCAGCCGTTCCCCAGTTGACGCTCCGACACGATCGGCGACACACCGCGAGCCTAGAAGCGGCCGACCGGGTCCGCAACGAACAGGCGTGCCGGTGAGCTCGACCGGGCGCGCCGGCTTCGGGGGTTGCGGCTGAACCGGTTTCGGCAAGAGAGAGCACCCGATGACCCGAGGCACGCGACCCGTCACGCCCAACGCTCAGGTGTATCGGAGCCGTCCGCTCGCCGGGTCACGGACTTCTCGGTGCCGCAGCGCCGACGAATCCTTCGCTACCGTGGCGGGGGTGAATTCCTCGGCGTTGCACCGTGCCCTGACGGACGTGGGCCCGCCCGCACTGCGGCCGCTGCCGGAGCGGGCCGCGGACCTGGTGCGGGACCTGGGCGCGCCGCCTCGGCTGGGAGCGCATCTGCGGGCCGTCCACGACGTGGCGTGTCAGCTGGTGGACTGGGTGCGGGTGCACCACGGCGGGGTGCGGTTCGACGGCGGCGCGGTGTGTTTCGGGGCCGCCACGCACGACATCGGCAAGACCCGGTTCCCGAACGAGCTGTCGGGGCCGGGGTCCGCGCACGAGGCGGCGGGATTCGAGTTGCTCTGTGGCAGCGGGGTTCCGGAGCGGCTGGCGCGGTTCGCGCGGACCCACGCGAGCTGGGACGAGGACGGGGCCGGGTTCGAGGACCTGCTGGTGAGCCTCGCGGACAAGGTGTGGAAGGGCAAGCGGGTCACCGAGCTCGAGCAGCTCGTGATCGAGCGGCTCGCGGCGGCCGCGGGCGCGGAGCACTGGGAGGTCTTCCTGGCGCTGGACGGTGAGCTCGAGCGGCTGGCCGCCGACGCCGACCGCCGCCTCGAATTCCAGGCGAGCTATCCGCTGTGAGCGGGGCGGCCCCGGACACGCACCGCCGCAACCGGTCTCAGAGCCGGCGGCTCACCCTGCTGACCAGCCAGCGGTTGTCGGGTTGTTCCTCGAGGGTCGTCAGATAGGTGTAGGTCACGACGCGGGCGTCGGTGGTGTTGCCGCCGAACGTGAGGGACTGCTCGACCGAGACCAGGGCCTCGGCCGAACGCGCGCCGAACGAGGTGAGGCCGCAGTGCGGGGACTCTGCGGGCTGGGCGCGGCCGCGCACGGTGGCGATGTCGCCGCGACGGAACGGCATGGTTTCCTGGAACTCCTCGCGCCACTCGCCGGTGGACGCGGCGAGGAGACCGGCGAAATACTTGTCGAGGTCGGTGTAGTCGTAGGTGGACAGCAGGACCACGAAATCGCACGCGGCGCGTTTGGCGGCGGCGCGGCGGGCATCGGTGGCGGCGGCGTCCGAGAGTTGCCCGCGCAGTTCGGCGATGGTGCCGTCCCGGGTTTCGGCGGTGTCGTTCGCGGTGGCGTACAGCAGAAAGAATCCGCCCGCGCCCAGAACGCACAGCACCGCCAGCGCGGCCGAGACGAGCGAGACGAGCACCGGGGTCCGGGACGCGGCGCGGGGGTACGGCGACTGGGACGATGACGCATTCCCGGGCAGGGACACGGGGCTCCCCCTCTTCTCGGCTGTGCCGAGATGCTATCGGTAACTGCGTCGCTCACGGGCGCGGAGTGGCGGACGGGTGATACTGCTGCGATGACGGGCTCGGAGAAGCAGACCGACGACGACCGGGTTCCGGCGTGGGCGCGCAAGACGGCGGGCGAATCACGCCTGCTGGCCACCTCGGCGGTGATCGCCCTGCTGGTCCTGCAGTTCTTCCTGCCGGACCGGTTCACCCCGGGTCCCCGCTGGATCGTGCCCGCGCTGGGATTCGTCCTGCTGGCGGGGCTGATCGTCGCCAGCCCGACCCGCCTCGATCGCGAGGAGATCTGGTTCCGCCGCTTCAGTCTGCTGCAGATGGCGTTGCTCGGTTTCAGCATGATCTGGGCCGTGATCGAGCTGGTGCTCGGCCTGATCGACGGGTCGGTCAGCAAGGACGCCGCCGGGCTGCTGGCCGCCGGCGCCGCGGTGTGGATGTCGAACGTGCTCGTCTTCGCGCTCTGGTACTGGGAACTCGATCGCGGCGGCCCGGCGGCACGCGCCCATCACCGCCGGCCCTATCCGGATTTCCTGTTCGTGCAGATGCAGAACCCGGACCTCGCTGATCCGGAGTGGACGCCGGAATTCCCGGACTACCTGTATCTCTCGTTCACCAACGCCACCGCGTTCAGTCCCACCGACGTGATGCCCATGTCCCGCTACGCGAAGTTCCTCATGGCGACACAGTCCGGAATCGCCCTGGTCACCATGAGTCTGGTCATCGCCCGGGCGGTGAACGTCTTCGATTAGGCTTTCGCGCCCCGAGAGTCAGCGGTTGATCCACATGTCGGCCAGCACCAGCACCACCGCGACGACGACCAGGATCACCGTCAGCGTCATGGACTGCCCGATGGTCATGCAGATGCCCGCGGCCAGGAACAGCGCGAGCACGGGCGCCCACACGAACGCGTCCGGCGAACCCAGCGCCCGTTTCTTGGCCGCCGCGCCGCCCGATCGCGGCGCTCCGGCGCGCGGTGGCGGTCCGCTCGCGCGCTGCGCTCCGGCGTACTCGCCCTGACGACGTACGGGCCCTCGCTCCGATGTACTCACCTGCGCGACATTACAATTCGTTCGCCGTCGGCGCGCGCCGGGGGCCGGATTGTCCGGCAAACCCCCAGCGTGTCGCACTATCGGCCGGGTACCGCCCGCACGACGGCGATGTCCGCGCCACCTGGCGACGGCACCCGGGGCGCGCCCTCAGCCGGCCGACGGACGGCCCGCCGGGCGCGCGGGTAGCTCGCAGCAGCCCACTACGCACGGCGCCCCGTTCACGGTGCAGCCCAAACCCGGCATGGCGCTGAGCCGTTCGGGCGCGGACCCCACGCGGTGCTCCTGCACCAGATCGACGACCATGCGCGCGAACCGCGGATCCGGTCCGGGCGTCGCCGCCCGCGCGAAGGCCATACCGAGCTCGGCGGCCCGCTCCTTCGCCTCGTTGTCCAGATCCCAGATCACCTCGAGGTGATCGGAGACGAACCCGACCGGGCAGATCACGACCGCGTCCACGCCCCGCTCCCCCAGCGCGTCCAGGTGATCGACGATGTCGGGCTCGAGCCACGGCACCTGCGGCGGCCCGGACCGCGACTGCCACACCACGTCGTAGTCGTCGAAACCCGTTGCCGCGGCACACAACCGCGCGGACTCAGCGACCTGGCGACTGTAGAGCGCCTGCTCCCCGGGCGGCCCGGAGGCGTTGTCGGCCGAGACCGGGATCGAGTGCGCGGTGAACACCAGCCGCGCGCCCGCGCGCCGCTGCTCCGGCAGCGAATCCACCGCCGCACGAATGCCGTCCGCGAACGCCTCGATCAGCAGCGGATGATCGTAGTACTGGCGCAGTTTCACCAGTTCCGGCGCCTCGTCCACCGCCGCGCGCGCCCGCACGATGTCCTCGTGGTACTGGCGGCACCCCGAGTACCCACCCCAGGCCGAGGTGGGAAACACCAGTGCCGAACCGATTCCGTCGGCCCGCATGCGCTCCACGGTCTCCTCGACCATGGGATGCCAGTTGCGATTGCCGAAGTACACCGGCAGATCGATACCGCGCGCGGCGAATTCGCCCTCGATCGCCTTGATGATGTCCAGGTTCAGCGCGTTGATGGGCGACACCCCGCCGAAGTGCAGGTAGTGCTGTGCGACTTCGGCGAGACGTTCGGGTGGGACGCCCCGGCCCCGAGTGACGTTCTCCAGGAAGGGCATCACGTCTTCGGGGCGCTCCGGGCCGCCGAAGGACAGCAGGAGCAGTGCCTCGACGGCCACGGGTCTCGGGTCTCCTTCAGCTCAGTTGGTGAAACCGTTTTCCGGGAACCAGGTGTTGTGGCTGGCGCCGCCGTCGACGTAGATGATCGAGCCGGTGGTGCCGGGCAGCCAGTCCGAGAGCAGGGTGACCACGGACTTGGCGACCACGGTCGGGTCGTCGACGTCCCAGCCGATGGGCGACGCGCCGTCCCAGTAGGTGTTGAGCATGTTCAGCTGCTTGGCGTCGTCGGTGGCGGTACCGGCGATGGCCTTGGCGGCCAGGGTCTTGATCGGGCCCGCGGCGACCAGGTTGGAGCGAATGCGCTTGGCCTCGCCCACTTCCCGCGCCACGTAGCGGTTCACGGACTCGAGGGCGGCCTTGGCCACGCCCATCCAGTTGTAGAACGGCATGGCGGTGCGCGGATCGAAGTCCATGCCCACGATCGAGCCGCCCTCGTTCATGGCGGGCAGCACGGCGCGAGCCAGGGAGGCGTAGCTCCAGGCCGAGATCTCGAAGGCCTTGGCGGCGTCCGGTCCCGGGGCGTCCAGGAACGGCAGCGCCTCGGGGCCCATGAGGGTGCGCGGGGCGAAGGCGATGGAGTGCAGCACGCCGTCCACGCCCTCGGGCGCGAGTTCACGGACCTTGGCGGCGAGCTCGCCCAGGTTCTCCTCGTTGGTGATGTCGAGGGGAATGGCCGGGGGCACCTCCTGCGGCAGGCGCTTGGCGATGCGGTCGATCAGTCGCAGCCGCTCCGGAATACCGGTGATGATCACCTTCGCGCCCTGCTCCTGCGCGACCGCGGCCGCGTGGAAGGCGATGGACGAGTCGGTGATGATGCCGGTGATGAGTACGGTCTTGCCTTCGAGCAATCCACCCATGGGTTGGTCGCTTCTCCTCGTGTGCTGTGCTTGGCCTGGTTGGTGGTGCGGGTGCGGCTATCGGAGCGAAAAGCTCAGTGGCCCATGCCCATGCCGCCGTCGACGGGAATGATCGCGCCGGAGATGTAGGAGGCGTCTTCCGAGGCGAGGAAGCTGATCACACCGGCAACGTCCTCGGCCTGACCGATGCGGCCGGCGGGGATGAACTCGAGCGCCTTCTCACGCATCTCCGGGGTCATGTCCTCGCGGGTCATGTCGGTGTCGATCAGACCCGGGGCCACGACGTTCGCGGTGATGTTGCGCTTGCCGACCTCGCGGGTGATGGCGCGGGCCATGCCGACCAGACCCGACTTGGCGGCGGCGTAGTTGACCTGACCGGGCGCGCCGATCTGCCCGACGACCGAGCCGAGGAAGATCACGCGACCCCAGCGGCCCTTGAGCATGTTGCGGTTGGCGCGCTGGGCCACTCGCCACGCACCGGTGAGGTTGGCGTCGATGACGTTGGTGAAGGCCTCTTCGCTCATGCGCATGAAGAGCGTGTTCTCCACGATGCCCGCGTTGGCCACGATGACCTCGACCGGGCCCTGCTTCGCCTCGACCTCGGCGAAGGCCGCGTCGACCGAAGCCGCATCGGTCACATCGCATTTGACCGCGAGCAGACCTTCGGGCGCGCCCGAACCACGATGGGTGACGGCGACCTTGTGCCCGTCGGCGAGAAGGCGCTGCGCAACCGCGAGACCGATACCGCGATTGCCGCCCGTAACCAGAACCGACCTGGATGTGTTCGACATGCCGTAGAACTTATCGGGTGCCGTTCCCTTTGCCTACATTGGGGCGAGGAATTCCTTCTCCCCGGCGCGGGCCGCGACACCCTACCTCGAGTGCGGCGAACCCCAGGTCAGCGACATGATCCCGCATTTCTGAAACAGATCCAATTCAAACCAGTAGGATGCGTCGTTCGTCTGGAATGACCGCTTGTGAATGATCATGGGATTCCCTCCTCGCGACCGTGAAAACGACAGTGGCGGCCGCCCGGGCAACACGCCCGGCGGCCCCAGTTCGATGATCCCCCGACGGAAATAGCTGGCGCAGGATAAATGCCACACCCACCCCCCCCCCCTCC